>NZ_JBOHKS010000247.1:0-43677 GCF_050729195.1 Hypericibacter sp. | reverse complement strand
CATAGATGCCGCCGAAGGCGAAGAGCGTGTTGAGGCCGTCGATATAGATCATCTTGGCCAGGAGGAATCGCGCGATGTTGGCGTGACGGCGCAGATCGCGGAAGGTGCGGATGAGTTGCGCGAGGCCGTCGCCGATGGCGGCGCCCAGGCCGCGTCCGGTGGCGGCGCGGTCGGGCACGAACAGGAACAGCGGCAGGCAGAAGAGTGCGAACCAGCCGGCCGTCAGCAGCATGGTCGCCCGCACAGGCTCGGCGCTCGACTTGTCGAGCCCGAACAGCGGATGGACCGGCAGCACGAAGGCCACCAGCGCCAAGGCGAGGCAGACGAGGCCGCCGGCATAGCCGAGCCCCCAGGCCCAGCCGGAAATGCGCCCGATGCGTTCCGGCCGTGCCAGGCCCGGCAGCATCGCGTTGTAGAACACGGTGCCGAGCTCGAATCCCACGGTGCCGACCGCCATCGCGACCAACGCCAGCATGGTGAACGCGGGATCGGGCCGCACGAACCAGAGTGCCGCTGTCGCCGCGACCGTCAGGACCGTCAGCCCCGCCAGCCAGGGCTTGCGCCTGCCGCCGACATCGGCGATCGCACCCAGCAAAGGACTGAGACAGGCGATGACGAGCGCCGCCAGTCCCGTCGCCTGGCCCCAGGCGGCGGTGCCGGCCGCGGGGCTCGCCGACACATAGCTGGTGAAATAGGTGCTGAAGAGGAAGGTCTGGACCACCGTCGGAAAGGCGGAGTTGGCCCAATCGAAGAAGCACCAGGCGAGGATGGCGCGCCTTTGCTCGGCCTTTCCGCCCGTCACCAGCTCGAGAGTCCGGCCTTCCGGCGCCGGTGTCGCGATCGTCAACTCAGCCGCCGAGCAGCGAGCGCAGCTCGCGATTGGCGACCGCAAGCTTGGCGAGATCGAGCCCGCCCTGCTGGCGCAGATCGGCGAACAGCATCTCGATACGCTGGACCGCGGAGCCGCGCGCTTGAGCCCATTGCTCGATCGTCTCGGCTTCCGGTGCCCCGTCGGCGACTCCGTTGGCGCTCAGCATCCGCTCGGTCAGGACGCGCTGATGTGAGTAAAGATCATCGAGCACCGCCGCGACCGCCATGCGGTCCCAATGGGTGTCGAGATTGACGCCGCCCGTGGCACTGCGCAGCCAGTTCAGATGGAAACGCACGCCCACCGCATAGAAGGTGCGTGCGACGCGCTCGAGCGATTTGCCGCTGCGCTGCGCGATCCGCACGATGTCGAGGCCGGGGGCCAGCAGATCGAGCCGCGCCACTTTGCGCGCCAGAGGATCCGGCACGCCTTCGAGCGTCAGGGCCTCGACCCGCTTGGCGAAGGCCGCCCGGTCGGTTTCGGTCAGATAATCCTCGAGCTGCGCGCCCAGCTTGGCGATGTCGCTGCGATGGGCCTCGATATGGGCGGCGATGTCGAGCGGCAGCTTGCCGTTGCGCAGGAACCAGAGCGTGCCGGCTTCGGCCAGCCGCACCGTCGCATCCGCCATCAGGGCCTGGAACTTCGCCGGCACCTTGTTGTCGAGCGCCTCGATCTCGGCCCAGAGCGCGCGCAGCTCGAACACGGCGCGGGTGACCGCATAGGCGCGGGCGATGTCGGAGGCGGCCTGGCCGGTCTTCTCCTTCATCACATGGATGAAGGTGAGGCCGGCGCGGTTGACCAGGCTGTTGGTCACGACGGTGGCGATGATCTCGCGGCGCAGCTGATGCTGGGCGATCTGGTCGGGGAAACGCTCCTGCAGCAGCTTCGGAAAATAGCGGCGCAGATCGTCGATGAGCTGCGGATCGTCGGGCAAATCGGAAGGCAGCAGCTCGTCATAGAGCGACATCTTGGCGTAGGCCATCAGCACCGCCAGCTCGGGGCGGGTCAGGCCGTGGCGCTGCGCCAGCCTCGTCGCCAGCGTCTCGTCGTCCGGCAGGAACTCGATCGCGCGGTCGAGCTTGCCGGCGCGCTCGAGGGCGCGCATGAAGCGGCCCTGCTGGTCGAGGCGGAACCAGCCTTGCGTCTCGGCCAAAGTGAGGGCCTGGGTCTGGAGGTAATTGTCGCGCAAGACCAGGCCGCCGACCTCGTCGGTCATCTGCGCCAGGAGCTTGTCGCGCTGCTTCAAGGTCAGGTCGCCCGCCGCGACCGACGCGTTCAGCAGGATCTTGATATTGACCTCATGGTCGGAGCAATCGACGCCGGCTGAATTATCGACGGCGTCGGTATTGAGACGCCCGCCTTTGAGCGCATAGGCGACGCGGCCGCGCTGGGTGAAGCCCAGATTGGCGCCTTCGCCCACCACCTTGCAGCGCAGCTCCTCGGCATCCACACGCAGCGGATCGTTGGTGCGGTCGCCGACATCCGCATGGCTCTCGGACGCCGCCTTCACATAGGTCCCAATGCCGCCGAGCCACAGCAGATCGATCGGCGTCTTCAGCATCGCGCGGATCAGGTCGTTGGGCGAGATGCTGTCGGCCGTCAGGCCGAAGGCGGCCTTCATCTGCGGCGTCACGGCGATGCGTTTGGCCTTGCGGTCGAAGACGCCGCCACCCTCGGAAATCAGGCTGGCGTCATAGTCGATCCAGCTCGAGCGCGGCAGGTCGAACAGCCGCTTGCGCTCGGCGAAGCTCTTGGCAGCATCGGGCGCCGGATCGACGAAGATATGGAGATGGTTGAAGGCGCCGATCAGGCTAATATGCTGCGACTGCAGCATGCCGTTGCCGAACACGTCGCCCGACATGTCGCCGATGCCGATGACGCTGAAGTCCGTGCTCTGGACATCGACGCCGGTCTCGCGGAAATGGCGCTTGACCGATTCCCAGGCGCCGCGCGCGGTGATCGCCATCTTCTTATGGTCGTAGCCGACCGAGCCGCCCGAAGCGAAGGCGTCGCCCAGCCAGAAGCCATATTCGAGCGAGACGGAGTTGGCGATATCCGAGAAGGTGGCCGTGCCCTTGTCGGCCGCCACCACCAGATAGGGATCGTCGGGATCGCGCCGCACCAGATTGGGCGGCGGCACCAAGCCATTGGCGGTGAGATTGTCGGTCAAGTCGAGCAGACCGCGCATCATGGTCTTGTAGCATTCGATCACTTCGGCCAGGAGCTGGTCGCGGCTCCCGCCCGCTGGCGGCTTCTTGACGACGAAGCCGCCCTTGGAGCCCACCGGCACGATGACGGCGTTCTTCACCATCTGCGCCTTCATCAGCCCCAGCACCTCGGTGCGGAAATCCTCGCGCCGGTCGGACCAGCGGATGCCGCCGCGGGCCACCTTGCCGCCGCGCAAATGCACCGCCTCCACGCGCGGCCCATAGACCCAGATCTCGTAGAGCGGGCGCGGCAGCGGCAACTCCTCGATCAGGCGGCTGTCGAGCTTGAAGGAGACATAGGTCTTCGACTCGCCGTCGCCGAGCGTCTGGTAGTGGTTGGTGCGCTGGGTCGCCAGGATGAGATTGAGGAAGCGGCGCAGGATCCGGTCCTCGTCGAGATTGGCGACCTGGTCGAGCGCGCGTTCGATCTCGGCCTTGATCGCGTCGGCACGGGCGTCCGCCTCGGCGCGGTGCGAGGGATCGAACAGGGTCCGGAACAGCTTGACCAGCAGGGCGGCGATCCCGGCATTGCGCGCCAGGGTCTCTTCCATGTAGCTCTGGCTGAAGGCCACCTGGATCTGGCGCAGATATTTGCAATAGGCGCGCAGGATCACCACGTCGCGCCAGGTCAGGCCGGCGAGCAGCACCAGGCGATTGAATCCGTCGTCTTCCGCCTTGCCGCGCCAGGCCCGCTCGAACGCCTTCTGGAAATTGTCCTTCACCGCGCCGATGTCGATGTCGTGGCCGTCGGCGGTGCACATCAGGAAATCGTGGATCCAGACGGGGCGGGGTCGATCCAGCGGCCGCACCAGATGCGGCGCCTCGGAAATCACCTTGAGGCCCATATGCTCCAGCATCGGCAGCACGTCGGAGAGCGGGATCTGATCGCCGGCATTGTAGATCTTGAAGCGCAGCTCGCTCGGCGGCGCCTCGACCGGACGGTAGAGGCTCATGGTCAGGCGCCCGCTCTCCAGCGCCTTCTCGATCAGGCCGATATCGAGCACCGCCCCATGCGCGTCGAAGCGCTCGCGATAGCCGGTCGAGAAGGCATTGGCGTAACGGCGCAGCAGCAACAGGCCCTGCTCCTCGCCGCGCGCATCGACCAGCGCTTCCTGCAGACTGTCGGCCCATGAGCGGCCGGCCTCGACCAGCTTGGCCTCGAGCTCGCCGGTATCGACATCGGGCACGGAGCCCGGCGTGGTGGCGACGATGAGCTGCAGGCGGCTCAGGGCCGCGTCGGTCATCTGGGTATAGAAGGCGGAGATGCGGCCGTTGAAGGCCTTGGCGACGATGTCCTGCATGCGCAGGCGCAGCTCCGTGGTGAAACGGTCGCGCGGCACGTAGATGAGGCAGGAGACGAAGCGCTCGAACGGATCCTTGCGCAGGAACAGGGCGACGCGCTGGCGCTCCTGCAGATGCAGAATGCCGAGCGCGATCTCGAACAGCTCGTCGTCGGTCGCCTGGAACAGCTCGTCGCGCGGATGGCTCTCGAGGATATGCAGGAGCGCCTTGCCGTCATGGCTGTTGGGCTCGAAGCCGGCGCGCGCGATGACGCGTTCCACCTTGCGCCGCAGCAACGGAATCTCGCGCGGGCTCTTGTTGTAGGTGATCGAGGTGAAGAGCCCGATGAAGAGCTGCTCGCCCGCGGGATTGCCCTCGGCATCGAAGCGCTTGATGCCGATCGTGTCCATATGAACCGGGCGATGGACGGTGGCGCGCTTGTTCGACTTCATGATCGCCAGCAATTGTGGCTGGCGCATGAAGGCGCGCACTTCGGCCGGCATGCGCTCGAAATTCTTCTGCCGGTCGAAGACCGAGTAATTGTCGTCGCTGAGGATGCCGAGCCCGCTGCCGGCCTTGACGGTCAGGGTCGCGTTGTCGCCTTCGCCGGAGAAATCGTACTCGCGATAGCCCAGGAAGGTGAAATGATCCTCGGCGACCCAGGCGAGGAAATCATGAGCCTCGGAAACCTCGTCCTTCGGCAATGGCAGCTTGGACTGGCCCAGCTCCTTGGTGATCTGCTCGATCCGGGTGCGCATCGCGGGCCAGTCGCGCACGGTCACGCGCACCTCGGCCAGGATCGACTCCAGCCCCTGTTTGATCTGCTCCAGCGTCTCCGGCGCGCTCTGCTCGGAGATGCGGATCTGCATGTAGGATTCGGCCGGCGCCGAGGCTTCGCCGGTGCCGGTCAGCTGGCCCTTGGCGTCGCGCTTCACGCGCAGGATCGGATGGATGACGAGATGGACCGTCAGCTCGCGCCGGTTGAGCTCGGCCGTGACCGAGTCCACCAGGAACGGCATGTCGTCATTGACGATCTCGACCACGGTATGGGGCGAGCGCCAGCCATGCTCGTCGAGGCGCGGGTTATAGACCCGCACCTTGGCGCTGCCGGGCGTGCGCTGCAGGCCGAAATTCCACAAGGTCATCGCCGCCGAGAACAGGTTCTCGGGGCTGTCCTCGAGAATGTCGTCGGGCGGGACGTTGGCATAGAACAGCCGCACGAACCGCTCGACGTCGGCGGCGCGCTTGCGATCGAGACGCTGCGCTGTCGTCTGCGCGGTGCGTTCGATCAGATCGGCTTTCGCCTGCTCGGCCCTGGTCCGCATGGTCACTTCCTTCGCCTTCGCTGACGTGCCCCGGAGAGGGTCCCGCAAGCCGGCCCCAGGCCGACCGGTTCAATGGGGAAACACGCTAGCCCCCTGGAAAATAAGGGCAAGCCTCCACCCTCAACAGTAAAGCTGATTTTAACACCAGTCATATTACCCTGTTTTGGCAATGTGATAGCCGGTCCGTAAAGGATTTGCCGCGGATTTGATCGGAGGATCCGGGCCGGCTCACGCCGATGGGGCCCGTAGCCGATCTCCAGGCAGACATCCGGGCCAGGGACCGGCCGGGAGTGCCGGGCCGGTTCGAGATCGAAGGAGTGCCATGCGATGACGATCATGGGTGAGGCACGCGTCGAACAGATGCTGCGGCGGCTGCCGCCGACCGTCCGGGACGCGCTGTCGGAAGATCAGACCGAGGCCATCCGAATGGCCATGTCGGAACGGTGGCCGGAGCCGCGCCATCCGCTGGATCTGCGGATCGGCCTGCCCTGGCCGGGCGGCGGGATCTTCCTGTCGTTGGTCGGCGGACGCGAACGCCGTTCGCCGGCGCGCCGGCGCCTGGACCGGGCCAGCCGGCCGCTCGGCACCACCGGCAATGTGCTGTTCTTCGTCATGCTGGCAATCCTGCTGGCGTTGCTGATGGGCGGCGGTATCGCCGTCGCCTGACGCTGGGGGCGCCCCCGGCGCCCTCATTCGCCGATGCAGGGCTGGGGGATCGCGCTATCGGTGCGCGACAGGACCGGCAGCACGATCCCGGTCATCGCCACGAAGACCCGCCGAGCGGCGATACGTCGCTCAACCAGGGTGAAAGCCCGGGCGGTGGGGCCATTCAGTTGGCCCGCGCGGGCTTCAACTGATAGCGGCCCGCGACGATGCCGTTGAACATCTCCGTGACCATCGGGTGGCGGATCGGGCCGTTCTCGTCGTCCGGCAACAGGTTCTGCTCCGACACATAGGCCACATAGGTGGTCTGGGCGTTCTCGGCGAGCAGATGATAGAAGGGCTGGTCCTTGCGCGGCCGGACCTCGGCCGGGATCGCCTCATACCATTCCTCGGAATTGGCGAATTCCGGATCGACATCGAAAATGACACCGCGAAACGGGAAGATGCGATGCCGCACGATCTGACCGATGGTGTATTTGCTGAGCTTGGCCGGCATGAGGGTTTGGGTTCGCCCGGCCCCTCGAATCCTCGGCTTCCGCCCGGATGGCGGAAATCCGGACGACCGGGGCCGATTCTCTTTCCTGCCAGGACTTTAGCATGGCATTCGAGGGGAAAAAGGACTGTGCTGGTCCAAGGCCCTGTTGGAACCGGTTCGTGGCGGGCAGACAAGGTGGCGGGGGTCACGGTTTATTGGTTGACGGACAAGCCAAACACTCTGAGATGAATTGTCTTTTTCCTGTTGCGGTTGCGGGTTAGGTTGAAACGCAGAGGCGAAAAGGATCGAGAGACCGCATGACGAATGCCGCCTTCTATCTTGAAGCCACGGCGCTGCGTTCGCCCGATGCGACCGCAGTCATTTTCCGCGACCGCCCCTACAGCTACAGCCAGATCCATCGCTGGGTGGCCAAGGTCGCTTCGGGCCTGACGGCGCAAGGTTACGGTCCCGGCGATCGCATCGCGCTCTGCTGCAACAATCGCCCCTCCTTCCTCATCGCCTATTTCGGCATCCTGATGACGGGCGCCACCGTCGTGAATCTGCTCTGGACCTCGACCGAGCAGGACTTCGCCTTCATGCTCGAGGATTCCGAGGTCGATGCGTTTCTCTGCTTCGACAATTACGGCGACGATCCGGTCGCGCCGCGCGCGATCGCCGCGATGCGCCGTGTGCCGCGCGTCAAGAAGCTCTGGATCCTGCCGGTCGATCCCGAAGGCGCTTCGACGGTCAAAGGGTTTCCGTCGCTCGCCGACTTGATGAACGGCCAGCCCGAACGCTTCCCGATCCATCATTTCGAGCGCGAGGATCCGGCCCTCGTCGTCTATACTTCCGGCTCGACCGGCAAGCAGAAGGGCCTCGAGATCTCGGCCGGTGCCGTCGCCGAGGTGGTCAACCTCACCGTGCCGCTGTTCGAGATCGACCATTGCCGCGTGCGGCTTTCCATCTTCACGATGGAATGCATGATGTCGCAGCTGTTCCTGATCCTGCAGCCGGTCTTCCTCGGCCAGAGCGTCATCTATCTCGAATGCGAGAACCCCGAGACCCTGATCGACAAGAAAAATCCGGGCGTGGTCTGGCAGAACATCGTCGATCACGGCGCGACCTTCATCGTCGCGGTGCCGAGCTTCTATCGCTGGCTGCTGGATCATGCCGATGGCGTGCGGAAGGAACAGGTGCCGCTCGAGCTCTGCATCAGCGGCGGTGCCGCCCTGCCCGCGGCCTGGGAGCGGGAGTTCCGCGAGCGGCTCGGCGTGCAGCTGCGGGCCGGTTATGGCGCGTCGGAGACCTGCGCGGCGCTCGCCTGGTCCTGGCCCAGCGGCGGCCAGCATGAGGGCTATGCCGGCAAGATCCTGCCGGGCATCGAGGCCCGCATTGTCGATGACAACGACAACGATCTGAAGCTGACCGATCGCGGCCATCTGCTGGTGCGCTCGCCCGCGATGATGACGCGCTATATCAACCGCCCCGACCTGACCGCGACCACGATGAAGGACGGCTGGTATCACACGCGCGACATCGCGACCTTCAGCAGCGACGGCTATCTGAAGATCATCGGGCGGATGGACAGCCGCATCACGCGCGGCAACGAACATATCGTGCCCGAGGTGGTGGAGAGCCTGCTGCAGCGTCATCCTGCCGTTTCGCTGGCTGCCGTGGTGGCGGTTCCGCATCCGACCTACGGCCAGGATGGAAAAGCCTTCGTCACCCTGAAGCAGAAGAAGGCGATCGACGCGCAGGCCCTGCTCGACTGGTTGCGCGGCGAATTGCCGGTCGGCCAGGCTCCCGGACAAATCGAAATTCGTGACGCCTTGCCGATGACGAACACGGGCAAGATCGCACGCCACATGCTCAGCTGAGCCGGCGGACCCGCGCTTGCCGCCTCACGCGTCTTCGCCCTTCCCCTTCGCGAGCCGCCATGCCCCCAAGTTCGGGCCCGCGGCGTTCGGCCGAGGCCTGACGTGACAGGCGAGAGCGCGACCATTCTGCCGACGCCCCTGCTTCGTCCCGGCGAGCGCCGGATCAGCCTGATCGCGATCCTCGCCAGCGCCTTCGCCTCCACCGCGACCTTCGCCATGTCCACGCCGCTGCTCTCCATGCGCCTCGAGGCGCAAGGAGTGAGCGGCAGCATCATCGGCCTCAACACCGCGGTCGAGGCCGCGGCGATCCTGTTCTTCACCCTGGCGACGCCGACCCTGGCGCGCCGCCTCGGCGCCGCCAACGCGCTCTATCTCGGCGTCGCGATCATGACGGCGGCGATCGCCCTGCTGCCGATCTGGAACAGCATCGAAGGCTGGTTCGTGCTGCGCTTCGTGATGGGTGCGGGCATCGCCATTCATTGGGTGATCGGCGAGGTCTGGCTCAACACCGTCGCCGACGACGCCACGCGCGGGCGCGTCGTCGGGCTCTATGTCACGACCATGTCGGCCGCCTATTGCCTGGGCTTCCCGGTCCTGATGATCACCGGCACCGAGGGCTACCTGCCTTTCTATCTCATCACCGGCACGGTGGCGGCCTCGGCCTTGCCCCTGATTTTCGCGCGTAGGTTGATTCCAAGTCTGCCCTCGGAACCGGCCGCCCACTACGCCACCCTGCTGCGGCGCCAGCCGATCCTGATGGCGGCGGCGGTGCTGAACGGCGTGCTGATCAACTCGGTGCTGGCCTTCTTCCCGATCTTCTCGGATCGCATGGGTGTGGGCGAGCGTGCCGGTTTCGGCATGCTCTTCGCCGTGGCGCTGGGCAATGTCCTGCTCCAATTGCCGATCGGCATCATGGCCGACCGGCATGACGGGCGCGACGGGCGCAAGCTCCTGATCCTGCTGGCGGTCGCAAGCGCCGGCGGATTCCTGCTGCTGCCGCTGGTGCTGGGCAGCCTGGCGGCCTGGCCGCTGCTGACCATCTGGGGCGGCTCCTTCGGCGGGCTCTATACGGTCGGGCTCGCCATGGTGGGGCGCCGCTTCGGGCCGGGCGATCTCGCCGCCGCCAACGCGCTCTTCGCCTTTACCTACGAGACGGGGACCCTGGTGGGGCCGGTCTTGGTCGGAGCCAGCCTCGATTTCTGGAATCCCTATGGCTTCCTCGCTGCCGGCGGCGGCGCCTGTCTCCTCTTCCTCCTCATCGCCCTGACCCGCCGCGTCTAGCGGCCCGCCCGGGTTTGTCCGGGATGGTCTTTGCCGCTCCCGCCGGGATCGCCATATCATCAGGGACTTGAACGGGGCATGACCCAGGAGCATCCGGCGATGAACGGCAAGACCAACGATCGCGCGACACCCGTCACGATCCTGGGCTGGGGCCATACCCGTTTCGGCAAGCTGAGCGATCAGACCCTGGAAAGCCTGATGGGGGCGGCCGCCACGGAAGCCCTCGCCCATGCCGGGGTCGAGGCCCGCGACATCGACGAGGTGGTGGTCAGCCATTTCAACCAGGGCATGGACCCGCAAGGTTTCCCGGCCTCGCTGCCGATCCAGGCCTTGCCCGATCTGCGCTACAAGCCGGCGACGCGGGTCGAGAATGCCTGCGCCAGCGGTTCGGCCGCCATCCAGCAGGGCATCAAATCGATCGCCGCCGGCCAGGCCCGGCTGGTGCTGGTGGTGGGTGCGGAGAAGATGACCGGCAACACCGGCCCCGACATCCAGAAGGCCCTGGCCTCGGCCAGCTATGTCGCCGAGGAGGCCGGGCCGAACGCCTCCTTCGCCGGCATCTTCGCCCAGATCGCGCAGCTCTATTTCCAGCGCTATGGCGACAAATCGGACGCGCTGGCACGGATCGCCGCCAAGAACCATGGCTATGGCGCGCTCAACCCCCTGGCCCATCTGCAGAAGGATCTGGGCTACGAGTTCTGCCGGCGCATCACCGCGGAGAATCCCCTGGTGGCACCGCCGCTGCGGCGCACCGATTGCTCGATGGTCTCCGATGGCGCGGCGGCGATCGTGCTGGCGGCGCCGGATCTCACGGAATCCAACGACCGCGAGATCCGCATTCGCGCGACCGCGCATGTGAACGATGCGTTGCCCATGAGCGGGCGCGACATGACGTTTCTCGAGGGCGCCGCGCGCGCCTGGAAGCAGGCACTGTCGCGCGCGGGTCTCGCGCTCGACGATCTCGATTTCGCCGAGAGCCATGACTGCTTCACCATCGCCGAACTGATGCAATATGAAGCGATGGGCCTGGCGAAGCCGGGCCATGGCGCCGAGCTCCTCGAGGAAGGTGCGACCTCGCTCGGCGGGCGCCTGCCGGTCAATCTTTCGGGCGGGCTCAAGGCCAAGGGCCATCCGATCGGCGCCACCGGCGTCTCGATGCATGTGATCGCCGCGCGTCAGCTCGCGGGTGAGCCCCTGGGCGCCAAGCGCGAAGGCGCGCGGCTCGGCGGCCTCTTCAACATGGGCGGCGCCGGCGTGGCGAATTACTGCAGTATTCTGGAACGCGTGCGGTGACGCCGTTGCCGCGATCGGAACGCGTTCCATGATCGAAGGCCTCGTCACCTATGAGCGGCTCATGCCGGGCGCGAAGATCGGCAGCCTCAGCCTCGATATCGCGGCTGCGGACATCGACGACTACCGGAGGATCACCGCAGGCACGGATCTGGAACTCCCTCTGTCGCCGGGGCTCGCGGTGGCACTGATGATGCGGGCCTATATGCGGCTCATGCCGGAACGTCCACCGGGCTCGATCCATGCCTCGCAGAAGCTGCGCCTCGGCGTTCCTTTGGCGGCGGGCGACCGGGTGACGGTCGCGTTGCGCTGTGCCGAGAAGGAACGGCGCAAGGAGCGCGGCTGGGTGCGATTCGAGACGGAGATTCGCAACCAGGCGAGCGCCCTGGTGCTGGCTAGCGAGCATTGGGTGGTGTGGGGCCAATGAGTGCCAGCAAACGGCTTCTCTCCGATCCGCCCGATCGCCTGGTCGAGCGCCGGCTGCAGCTCACCGCGGAAGGCATCCGCCGCTACGGATCGCTTACCGAGGACCCCAACCCGATCCACTACGACCCAGCCTTCGCCGCCAGGACGCCCTTCGGCAAGCCGGTCGCGCAGGGCACCTTCACGCTGAACGCGCTGTGGGCCGCAGTCACGGCGACCTTCGGACCGGATGGCATGGCCGGCATGGTGGCGGATCTGCGCTTCGTGAAGCCTGTGATCGAGAATGACAGTGTGACGGGGAAGGGCGAGCTTATCGCCGCCAATCCGCCGACCTACCGCGTTTCCATCGTCGATTCGGCGGGTGCTCATGTCGTCGAAGGCCAGGTGAGTTGGCCAGCGTAGGGTTGGTGTGTCTTCTGGCTACCCCCGCCTCGCCGGCACCACCAGCGCGTCGAGCGCGGCGCAGCCCTGGGGTTTCACCAGCAGCGGGTTGATGTCGATCTCGGCGAGATGGTCGCCGAGATCGACCGCCAGCGCCGAGAGCCGCACCAGGGCGCGCGCGAGGGCGGCGATGTCGGAGGGCGGCGCGCCGCGCAGGCCCGACAGCAGGCGACGAACCTTGAGCTTGTCGATCATGCGGAGCGCGCTGGCCTCGTCGAGCGGCGCCAACGCGGCTTGCACGTCGCGCATCAGCTCGACCAGCGTGCCGCCGGCGCCGACCAGGATTACGGGTCCGAATTGCGGATCCTTCTTCAGCCCCAGCACCAGCTCGACACCGCCCGGCGCGAAGCGCGTGACCAGCACATGCGAGCCGATCCGCTCGTTCAGATCGAGGAAGGCCGCCTCGACCGCGGCCTCGTCGCGGAGGTTGAGCTTGACGCCGCCGACATCGGATTTATGCGCGATATCGGGCATGGCGGTCTTGAGCACCACCGGATAGCCCAGGGCCGTTGCCGCCTGCTTCGCCTCCGCGAGCGTATAGACCAGCCGGTAAGGCAGGACCGGAATCTCGTAATCCGCCAGCAGCGCCAGCCCTTCGGCCTCGGAGAAGACGCGGCCGCGGGCGAGCCGTTCCTTCCAGCGCTGCCTGACCGCGGCCGAGGCCGGCGCCGGCGTCGCGATCGCCGGGCGCTGGCGATGATCGCGATGATCGAGCGCATGGCGCACCGCGCGCAGCGCGGCGACGGTGCCGTCGAGGACGGGCACGCCGGCGTGGGTCACCTCGACCGCGCGGCGCTGGTGATCGAGCGACGCCGAGTTGGTCGCGAGCACGACCGGCTTCGAGGTGTTGGCCGCCGCATCGAGGCAGGCTTGCGTGCAGGTCTCGCTGTAGAGATTGTCCTGCAGCATATCGAGGAAGAACATGCCGATCGCGGTGGCGGGATCGTCGAGCAGCGCCTGGAAGCAATCGCGCATGATCCCGCCATAGTCGTTGCCGGTGCCGAAGGCATCGAGCGGATTGACCGGATCGAGCCCGTAATCCAACCGTGCCGCCAGCTTCGCCCGGGTCCCTTCATTGATCGCGGCGAAGGGAACGCCGATATCGGCCGCGTGATCGACCACGAGCTCGCGCTCGCCGCCCGATTCATGGATCGTCGCCACCGCACCGGGCCCGACGCGGCGCGGATGCGACAGCAGCAGCAAGGTCGTCACCAGCTCGTCGATGGTGTCGACGCGGGCGACACCGTAGCGATCGAACAGCGCGCCATAGGCCACGTCGTTGCCGGCGAGAGCGCCGGTGTGGCTGACGGCCATCTGCGCCGCCTGCTCGCTGCGCCCGACCTTCAGCACCACCACCGGCACGTCTTGCGCCTGCGCGCGCTCCAGGCTTCGCCGGAAGGCGTCGGGATCGCGCACGCCTTCGAGGAAGAGGCCGATGGCGCGCGTTGAATCGAGCCCCAGCGCGTAATCCATATAGTCCGCCGTGGAGGTCGAGAGCTCGCGCCCCGTGGAGACCGCGAAATTCAGGCCGAGACGGTGATTGTGATTGACCACGGCGGCGAAGACCGAGCCCGACTGGCTGAGGAAGGTGACGCCGCCCGGCAGGCGCTCGATGAACGGATAGGAGTTCACATGGATGCGGGCCTGGTAATGGCAGAACCCCATCGAGTTGCCGCCGCAGATCGGCAGGCCCGCCTCGCGCGCCATGGCGGACAGGCGATCGGCGAGGCGCGGCTCCTGTGCCTCAGGCATGACACAGCTGCCGAAGATCGCGGCGGAGCGAGCGCCCGCCCTGATCGCCTTCCCGAGCTGCTCTTCCAGTCTCTCGTTGGAAACCGCCAGTACCGCCAGATCGACCGCTTCCGGCAGCGCCTCCAGCCCGGCATAACAGGTCAATCCCTCGATCTGCTCATAACGCGGATTGACGGGATAGATCGGACCGGCAAATCCCAATGTCTTCAGCGTCCGGAGCATCGATTGCCCGGTGCTGTGTTCCTTCGGCGAGGCGCCGACGATGGCGATGGAGCGCGGCTCGAGCAGCGTGGAAAGTTTGTGATCGGTCATTGGCGATGACTGTCCTGGAAGCGCAGGACGATATCAATCCATGCTTTTCGTGAGCTACCGATATTTCAACGGGGCTTGTCGGATTCCGCCGAAGGGTGGAAAATTGGCCTCAGCCCGCCCATCTCCCTCCCTAGAGCCACTCTTGGCGCAGGAGATCTTGATGAACATGCAAGCCAAAGCCATGAAGCTGCCGGGCCCGGATCATCCGATCGCGATCGAGCCCAATCCCTTAAGGGTTCGCGTCACCTGGAACGGCAAGGTCATCGCCGACACCACGCGCGCCTTGACCTTGCGCGAGGCGGCCTATGCCCCGGTCCAGTATATTCCGCGCGCCGACGTGAAGATGGCCCTGCTGAAACACAGCAACCACAGCAGCCACTGCCCCTATAAGGGCGATGCGTCCTACTACAATATCGAGCAGGACAATCAGCGCGCCGAGAATGCGGTCTGGAGCTACGAGGCGCCCTATGACGCGATGGCGTCGATCAAGGGCTATGTTGCCTTCTATCCGAACCGCGTCTCCTCGATCGAGGAGCTGACGGCCTAAGCGCGGGCTCGATCCGCTAAAGCGCCTTGCGCAGCGTGAGATTGTAGCGATAGGGGCCCGTCAGCGGGTCGCTGCCCTCGGCCAGCGGATCGATCCCGTGATAGCGGTGACGCGACGGCCCGCCCCAGACCACGACGTCGCCGCTTTCCAGCCGCAGCCTTAGCGGCTTCTGCCGGCGCTCCTCGCCGCCGAAGAGAAAGACCGCCGGCAGGCCGAGCGAGACGGAGACGATCGGCTGCGAGAAATCGCGCTCGTCCTTGTCCTGATGCAGCGAGAGCTTCGCGCCCGCCTCGTAGCGATTGATCAGGCAGGCATCGGGCTCGAAACCGGAAAAGCCCGCGGCCTTCGCAGCACCCGCGGCCAGGGCCGTGAACATCGGCGGCATGGCGGGCCAGGGCCGGCCGCTCTGGGGATCGGTGGCGCCGTAGCGATAGCCGCCGAGATCGGTGATCCAGCCGGCCGCGCCGCAATTCGTCATCGCGACCGACATCGCGTAACCGCCCGGCGTCACCATGCGACGAAAGGAGGAAGCCTTGGCGACATGCTCGATCTCCTGCAGCAGCGCCGGCAGGCTGGCCTGCACGAAGCCGCGCAGCAGGGCGGCCCCCGGCGCCAGCGGTCTGATGCCGCCGGCGCCCGGCGCGGGGCGGGCAAAGAGATCGGCCAGGGCGCCCGGGCTCTGTCTCATCGCGCGTCGTGGAAGATGATGCCGAGGGTGAAGCGGCGCCCGCTCTTGAGCCGGCTCACGCCGTGGCGCATTGCGCTGCGATAAACGCCGCGCTTGCCTTGCACCGGCCGGTGATTGACGGCGAAGATCACGCCCTCGCCTCGCGTCAATGACACGACCTCGCCCCGCGATTGCTGGCGAGGCCGCTGCTCGGTCAGCATGAACTCCCCTCCGGTGAAATCCTGGTCGGGCGCGCTCAACAGGAAGGCGACCTGCAACGGAAAAGCCAGCTCGCCATAGAGATCCTGATGCAGGCAATTATAATCGCCGGCGCCGTATTTCAACAGCAGCGGCGTGGGCCGGCGCTGACCCGCCTCATGGCAGCGCTCGAGATAGGCGTCATGTGCCGGCGGATAATCCGCCGCCGCTCCCAGCGCCGCCTGCCAGCGATTGGCAATCGGTGCCAAGTGCCGATAGAGCGCGCCGCGCAAGACCGACACCGGCTCGGGCAACGGATAGGTGAAATATTTGTATTCGCCGCGCCCGAAGCCATGGCGCGCCATGATGATTTGACTGCGAAAGCGGGCGTCATCGTCATAGCCCGCGATCAGGGCCTCGCATTCGGCCGGAGTCAGAAGCGGGTCCGTGGTGGCGTGGCCCCGCTCGTCGAGATCGGCGGCAAGGCGCGCCCAGTCCAATGCCTGGACACGGCTGTCCATCGCGTGGAGCCGTGGGGACCGGGTGGCCGTGGCAGGACGAGTCATGGCGGTGATTTGGGATCTCGGTCGGCCGGAACAAGCTTCATGGGTCCTCTCGGGGGGCTGCGGTTCGGATCTAAGCCTTGCCGGGGCCGCCCGCGCGCCCCGGTTCTTGCGGTCTTGCGGGCGGCTTCCCGCCGGCCCCGCCTCGCCATAACCTGCCGGCCGTGATATCCGGAAGACCAGCCGCCGGCCCGTCGTAACCGCGGGCTCGAGTTTGGGGATCTGCCTTGGCGAAGCCGCCTTCCACCACCCAGCGATCCTTGCCGCTGCAGGCGATCCTGACCTTGCTGTTTGTCGCGATCATCGTGGTGACGGCGGGCGGGCTGGTGCTTTACAGCCATGAGCGGCTGTCGCGGATCGCCAAGGTCGAGGCCCGCGAGAATTTCGACCGGATCTCGGCGACGATTGCCCGGGGGATCGGCGGGGCGATCGGCTCGGCGCAGATCTTCCTCGAGACCGCCGCCCTCAGCCTCGACACCGACATGCCGCCCGAGCAGCTGGCGCCGCTCTTCGCGCGGCTGCTGCGCCAGGTGGAACGCATCAACCCGGCGGTGACCGGCCTCACCTTCGGCCGGGGCGACGGCCGCTTCTATGCCGTGTTCGATCTCAGCCGCGGGGTTCCGGAAGAGGTCGCGGCCATCGCCAAGGACAAGGCCGCCTTCGCGGTCCGGATCGGCCTCCAGACCGGGCCGGGCGCCGGCGAAGGGGCCGACGAGCATTGGCAGGTGCTCGACGGCGATCTGAAGACCCTCGGCACCACCCCGATCACGATCACTGACTACGATCCCCGGCTGCGACCCTGGTACCAGGACGCCATGCGGCTCGGCGGCCTGGTGCTGACGTCGCCCTATCAGTTCAGGCCGCTGCCGGTGATGGGCGTCACCCTCGCGCAGCGCCTCGACGATTCGCCAGGTGATGTGATCTCGATCGATGTCGAGCTCGACGACCTCGACCGGCAACTGGCCGAGCTGCGCGAATCGCCGGAGATGGAGCTTTTCGTCTTCGACGACCGCGGCAATCTGATCGCCCATCCCGATGCCGCCCGGCTGCACATGGAGATCGAGCCCGGCGCGCCCGAGGCGATGACGCCGATCGCCTTGCTCAACGATCCCGAGATCGCGGCGCTCTATTCCAGCTATCAGAAGAATCCGGGTTCGGGAGACCGTGTGGTCACGATCGCGGGTCGTCCCTATCTGACGCGATTCCAGATCGTGAAGGGACCCGTGCGCGGCCTGACCACGGCGATGGCCGCCCCCTATGACCTGATCCTGGGGCCGGCCGATCGCCTGCAGACGCGCCTCCTGCTGGTCGGCATGGCGGCGATCCTGGTGGGCGCCGTCATCGTGCTGCTGGTGTCGGGGCGGGTCACGCGGCCCTTGCGCGACCTGCAGGCCGACGTCGCGCGCATCATGAAGTTCGATTTCGAGGAGCCGCCGCTGCGCCGCTCGAATATCGGCGAGATCGTCGAGCTGAACGGCGCCGTCACCGCGATGCGAACGGCCTTGCGGCAATTCTCGCGCTATGTGCCGGGCCAGCTCGTGCACAACATCCTGGCCCACCGGGTGCAGCCCGAGCTCGGCGGCAAGCGGCAGACGCTGACCTTGCTCTTCAGCGACGTGGTGGGATTCACCACGCTTGCGGAGAATCTCGATCCCGAAACCCTGACCCAGGTGGCGTCGCGCTATTTCAGCGAGTTGGGTGCGGCCCTGGTCGAATCCGGCGGCACCATCGACAAGTATATTGGCGACGCCGTGATGGCGTTCTGGAACGCGCCAACATCGCAGCCGGATCATGTCCGCCTCGCCTGCCTGGGCGCGCTCGAGGCGGCCGAACGGGTGAAGAAACTCAATGAGGCATTCCAGGCCGAGGGCAGCCCCGTCATGCTCACGCGCTTCGGGCTCCATACCGGCGAGGTCGTGGTCGGCACGATCGGATCCGTCGATCGCATCAACTACACGGCGCTGGGCCATGTGGTGAATCTGGCCTCGCGCATCGAAGGCCTCAACAAGCGCTACGGGACGACTATCCTGGTGAGCGACGCGGTGCGGCAGGGGGCGGGCGAGGATTTCCTGTTTCGCTTCGTCGATTCCGTGGTGCCTGTCGGCGCCACGGAGCCGATCGCGCTCTATGAGCTGATGGGCCTCGCCGAGAAGCTTCCCGACGCGCGCGAACGGGCGGCGTTGTGGAGCGAGGCTTGCGCCCGCTATTACGCGCGCGACTGGGACGGCGTGCTGGAGCGGCTCGACAAGATGCAGGCGCGCTGGCCGGAAGACCGGCTCGCCCAGCTCTATCGCGACCGGACCGACCGCCATCGCCGCGAGCCGCCACCCGCCGACTGGACTGGCGTCGAGCGCGCCAAGACGAAGTAGCGCCGCAGAGCCTGATCGTCTCGAGTCGAAACGACTTGAGACGTGAATCAGCCTCTCATTATTTGAATCAGAGCAAGATCGGATCAGCTTGGATCAAGCTGATCCGACCTTGCTCGGGGTTCAGGCGCCGGCGGCGGCCTTGGCCGGCCGGGCCGAGCCCATCTGGTCGCGAATCTCCGAGACGATCTCGAAGGAGCGCAGCCGCGCCTGGTGATCGTAGATCTGCGCGGTGATCATGATCTCGTCGGCCTCGGTCTTGGCGAGGAAGGCGTCGAGCCCGCGCCGCACGGTGTCGCGCGAGCCGACCACGGCCTCGGCCAGCGACCGGTCGATGCCGGCCTGCTCCATCGCCGACCAATGGCCTTCGCCTTCGAGCGGCGGCTGCAGCGGCGTCGGATGGCCGCGGCGCAGGTTGACGAACTGCTGCTGCAGCGAGGTGAAGAGACGCCGCGCCCCGGCATCGGTCTCGGCCGCGAAGATGTTGAGGCCCAGCATCGCGTAGGGCTTCTCCAGGGTCGCGGAGGGCTGGAACTGGCTGCGATAGATATCGAGCGCCTGCATCATCAGGTCGGGCGCGAAATGCGAGGCGAAGGCGAAGGGCAATCCGAGGATCGCCGAGAGCTGGGCGCTGAAAAGGCTCGACCCCAGCAACCAGATCGGAATCTTCAAGCCGATGCCCGGAACGGCGGAGACGGTCTGGCCGGGCTCGGCCGGACCCAGCAGCTGCTGCAGCTCCATCACATCGCGCGGAAACTGGTCGTCGGACGCCGTCATGTTGCGGCGAAGCGCCCAGGCCGTGCGCTGGTCGGTGCCCGGTGCCCGGCCCAGCCCCAGGTCGATGCGGCCGGGAAAGAGCGATTCCAAGGTGCCGAACTGCTCGGCGATCACGAGCGGCGCGTGGTTCGGCAGCATGATGCCGCCGGAACCGACGCGGATGGTCTTGGTCGCGGCGGCCACATGGGCGATCACGATCGAGGTCGCGGCGCTGGCGATGCCCGGCATGTTGTGATGCTCGGCCAGCCAGTAGCGCTTATAGCCCCAGCGCTCGGCATGGCGGGCCAGGTCGGCCGAGTTGCGGAAGGCATCGGCGGCGGTGCCGCCGACGCAGATCGGCGACAGATCCAGCACCGAAAATGGAATCATGAAGGGCTCCCGTTCGCGGGACCAAGGACGGGCCCGCCCGCTTAATCTGGGCTTCGGCCGATAAGACTCAACCCTTTCGTCATCATGGTTGTCGGCCACGGGTTATTTCTTGATTTCTGTCCCCTCCCCGGCGCGGGGGAAGGTTAGGGAGGCGGCAGCCCCCGCCCCGCCGCAACAATCAGACCGGCAACCGGTCCAGAAGCCGCTTCCACACCAGCGCAGGCCCGAGGAACCAGGGGTCGCCGCTATAGAGCGGGCGGGTCGGGAAAGACATGCCGTCGAGGGCGGTGCGTCCCTCCTTCCGGCCCAGCATCTGCTGGCCGACGCGCATGCCGAAATAGCCCGCCAGCGCGACACCGGCGCCGCAATAGCCCATGGCGTACCAGATGCCGTCGCGCTGACCCAGATGCGGCATCGTGTCGAAGGTGTAGGCGACGAAGCCGGCCCAGGAATGGCTGAGCCGCGTATGTGCCAGCTCCGGAAACAAAGCCGCCATCTCGGCATGCAGCATCGGCGCCGTCAGGACCGGATCGGTCTCGCGCGTCGCGACGCGGCCGCCGAACAGCAAGCACCGGCGGTCGGGCGAGAGCCGGTAATAGAAGATGACGCGGCGCGTGTCGGACACCACGCGGGCTTTCGGGATCAGTCGGCCGGCGAGCGCGGGGTCGAGCGGCTCGGTCGCGATGATATAGCTGCCGATGGGAATGACGCGGCGGCGAAGATCGGGCGAGACGCCGTCGGTATAGCCGTTCGTCGCGACCAGGACGTCGCGGGCGGTGATGGTTCCCCGCGCCGTCCGCAGCTTGAATCCCTGCCCGTCGCGCTCGATGGCTTGCGCCGCGCAAGGCGCGATGACGCTGGCGCCCGCCGCCTGGACACGGGCCAGCATGCCCTGGTGATAGAGCGCGGGGTCGAGTGCCGCATGGGCGGGATAGACCGCGCCGCCGAAATAGGCGTCCGTGCCGATCTCGCGGCGTTGTTCCGCGCGCGGGAGGATATGGGCCTCGACCTCGAGCCCCTTGGCCTGGTGGGCGACACGCCGCGCCAGCTTGTCGTAGCTTTTCGCGTTATGCGCGCCGATGAAGCGGCCGACCCGCTCCCAGCAGCATTCGATCTTCTCGCTGCGGATGAAATCCTCGGTGAAGGCCAGCGCGTGATGACCCTCCTTCACCATCGCGAAGGCGCGCTCGGCACCATGCAGCGGTGCCAGATCGGCGAAGCCCGGCTTGAGGCCCGTGCTGACCTGCCCGCCATTGCGCGTGCTGCAACCCCATCCGGCATCGGCGGCATCCAGCACCACGGTATGACGGCCGCCGCGCGCGAGCTGCAAGGCCGCCGACAGGCCGGTATAGCCCGAGCCGATGACCACCGCGTCGGCTCGCGCCGGCAAGGCGGTCTCGGGCAAAGCGGGACGCGGCACGCCGTCCCACCAGTAGGGCGCGGCGCGAAAGTCGGGAGTCAAAAGTGCATCGGGCGCGCGGCTCATGGCTCGGACTCGTCAGCGTGAAAAATGGCGTTCATGAATAGGGCGCCAGCACGATGGCGGCGTCGGGAACCGGCTTGCCGCGATCGAAGCGATCGACCGCGAAGGGCTTCATCCGTTCGTCGATCGTCCCGGTCGCGATCGCCTTGGCCATCAGCGAGCCGGCGCCGGGCCCTCCAGCCCAGCCATAGGACCAGCCGGCCGAGATCCAGAGCCCCTTCAGCGCGGGATGCTCGCCCATCAGGGGCCCGAAATCCTGGGTGATATGCAGCATGCCGGCCCAATGGCGCAGGATGCGGACATTGGCCAGCTGCGGGAACAGCTCGATATAGGCCTTGGCGGTCGCGGTCAGCACCGGCAGGTCGGTGTTGAGCGACATGCGCGGGCGCTCGGGCACCTCGACGCCGCCCACCACCTCCCCGCGCGGCGTCTGATGCAGGTAGCAGAGCTTGTCGATGATCGCCATCGCCGGACCGATCAGCGGGCGCATCGGCTCCAGCGCCATCGCCTCGATGCGCATGCCATAGCCGTCGACCTTGGTCCCGGCGAGCCCCGCCACCTCGGGCGTATGCGCGCCGCAAGCGATCACCACCGTGTCGGCCATAATCCGTTCATCACCCACCACCACGGCACTGACGGCACCGTTGCTGCGCTCGATCCGCGTCACCTGGGTGCGGTAGCGCACCTCGACGCCGCGCGCCTGGCAGGCGGCGAGATAGCCCTTCATCACCGCGTGATGCGGCGCGATCCCGCCATCCTCGAGATGCAGCGCCCCGGTGATGGTTTCGCGCGCGAGCGCCGGCAGCACCTGGCGCATCCCGCCTTGGTCCAGCATGCGCGAGCGCAGGCCATGGGCGCGATGCACCCCGACCGCGCGCTCCAGCATCGCCGCCGTCTTGTCGGTATGCGCGATCATGGTGTAGCCGCGCTGCGAGAACATGATGTTGTGGCCGAGCGTGCGCGACAGCTCTTCCCAGCAGCGGTTGGAATAGCCGAAGAAGGCGGTCCATTCCGGCGAGCCGAAGCCGCCGCGGATCAGGCTGCCATTGCGTCCCGAGGCGCCGCCCTGCCAATAGCCGGCATCCAGCACCAGCACATCGCGAACCTTGTGCTGCGCGAGGTTGAACGCGCAGGCGAGCCCATGGATGCCGCCGCCGATGACGACGACCGAAGCGCGTTTCGGCAAGGGTGCGCTCATCGCTCGGGCTCCAGCAGTCCGTCGAGCCCGGCGGCCTGCGCCACCGTGATGGCGCGGCGCGGATCGCGGTAGGAGGGGCGGCCGAAATTCTCGACCGGCGCGCCGGTCAATGTCGCCAGCGACGCCGCCATCATGTCCCAGCAGGGCGTGCCCTGGCAGGGCCCCATGCCGCAGGCGGTGAGCCGCTTCAGCACCTCGACATCGGTCTCGCCCGCCTCGACATGCCGCGCGAGCTCGCCCGTGCTCACATCCATGCAGGCGCAGACCATGGCCGCATCACCGCGGTCGGAGCCGACCATGACAGGCTCGCTCGCATCGGCGCCGACGAGCCGGACCTGGGACGTGGCCGCCGCCGGCTGCAGCTGCAGCAGCCCCTCGGAATCCGCCTGGAAGCGCAGATTGGAATCGCCGCGCCAGGGGCCGGCATGGACGACGCAATCGCAGGCGATAAGACGATCGGTCTCGACCGCGGTCACCTCGCGGCGACCCTGGATCCGGCGCAGCGCCCGCACCGGCGCGGTGCCGACGACCGTGACACCGAGCACCCGCAAACGTTCCGCGAGTTGAACCTCCGCGCCCGTGCCGACGACGAACACCGCCCGCCCCGGCGCCACGCCATGCACGCTCGCCAATGTCATCGCCGCATGAGCGTCGAGCACGCCCGGCAGATTGTTGCCGGGGACAATCGGCGGACAGGATCGCTGGCCGGTGGCGAGGACGACCCGTCCCGCCTCGATCACGGCAGCGCCATGGTCATGGCGGAGGGGCGCGCAAGCGACGAACCGTCCGCGCCGATAGAGACCGAAGGCCTCCATGCCGGTCAGGCATTCGACCCGCGGATCGAGCGCCGCTGCCGGCGCTGCCATCAGGCGGGCGAAACGCGCGCAACCATCGCCGCGCGTCACCAGCAGCACGCGCTCGCCGCGCTGCGCTGCCTCGTTGGCCGCGGCGCAACCCGCGGGGCCGCCGCCGATGACGACCGTATCGGCCTTCAGCCGCCGCCCGGCAATGGCATCGGGCGACAATCCCGGATCGGGCGGATCGGCCATGCCGGCGAGAAACGCCAGCAGATGCTCCCAGCAGCGATAGAGCCAGCTGCCGTTGCGAACATCGATCTCATGCTCGAAGCCGGCATAGAGCCGGCGTGCGGGCAGAAGTTGCGCCAGGGCCAGGAGGTCGAAACGCGCACAGGGCCAGACATTCTGGATGCGCGCCTCCAGTCCTTCGCGCACCGGCTCGAGGTCGAGGCGCACATTCGGGCGCCCATCGACGCGGCCCAGCGCGGGGCCGATGAAGCTGCCCGACAAGCCTTGCGGGCGATGGCGTTTGCGCGAGCGCGCGAGCAGCCTGATGCCGTTGGCATAGAGCGCTGCCGCGACCGTGTCGCCCTCGCGCGCTTCCACCGCCCGTCCGTTCCAGCGGAACGAGAGACGACGCGTTGGCGCTTGCGCCAAGCGCATCATCGGCGAGCCTGCACCGTGGAATTTTCCTCACTCATGCGTCGCTTCGACATTGCGTCGTCCCTTGAATCTCTGGCGCGGCGATGGCGGACAATGGTAGAGGTCCCGCAACGAAGAAATATCGCGGGAGCATTTCGATGATCGACCTCAGCGGCAAAACGGCAGTCGTGACCGGCGGCTCGCGTGGCATCGGACGCGCCATCGTCGAGACCCTGGCGGGTGCGGGCGCGCGTGTCGTGCTGCATTACGGACAGAGTGCCAAGGAAGCGTCGGCGATCGCCGATCGCCTGGGACGCGAACGCTGTCTGCCGATCGCGGCCGATCTGCGCGACGCCGCCGCGATCCCGGGCTTCTGGGAGAAGGCTCTCGCCTGGCAGGGCGGCATCGACATCCTGGTGAACAACGCGTCGAGCCGGCCGCTGGTCGAACCCGATGCGTCCTACGACGTCTGGGATGCGAGCTGGGTCGAGACCCTGCGCGTCAATCTGGTGGCGCCCGCCCATCTCTGCCGGCTGGCGGTGCAGCATTTCAAGACGCGCGGCGGCGGCAAAATCGTCAACCTCGCGAGCCGCCCCGCCTTCCGCGGCGACACGCCGAACTGCATCCATGACGGCGCCGCGAAAGGTGGTCTCGTCTCGCTGACCCGCAGCATCGCGCGCTGGCATGGCAAGGACAACGTCCTCGCCTATGTCGTGGTGCCCGGCATGATCCGGACCCACCAGCTCGAGGAATTCATCGACGCCTATGGCGAGGAGTACGCGCTCCACGACATCCCGCTCGGCGAGTTCGGCCAGCCCCAGGATATCGCCAACGTCGTTGCCTTCGTCGCCTCCGACCTGGCGCGCTACGCCACGGGCGCCACGATCCATGTGAACGGCGCCTGCTTCGTGACCTAGGCGACGGAAGGTGCGATCGGGTCTCGTTGCTGCCGGGGAATGGAACATCAGCGCCGCGAAAGGGGGAAAGCGGATTCGACGCCGGCTATTGTGAAGGATAATCGGCCCCTGTTTCAATCTTTGTGAAATCCTCGCGACCGACCTACCGTTCCGGCGGCGACTGCGCTACGGTCCAGGGAGCCGCCTAAAGGGGATCGATGGCCAAGAAATCCGTTGCCGCCGCTCGCACGCGCCGGGCCAAGCCCAAGGCTGCAGGGTCGGAGGTCGTCTCGGCCGCCGCGGCCGATCTGTGGCTGGGCCTGCAGATGCGGGCCCTGCGGCGCGCCAAGGGCCTGTCGCTGAAACGGCTGGCCGAAGCGGCCGAGCTCTCGATCGCCATGGTCAGCCAGATCGAGCGCGGCATCTCCTCGCCCTCGATCCGCTCCCTGCGCCAGCTGAGCAAGGCCCTGGGGGTCGCCCCGTCGCGCTTCTTCCAGGACGGCAGCCATCCGCCGGCGGCGGAGGTCGACAAGATCTTGCGGCGCAACGCCCGGCCCTCCATGCCGCTGGCGGCCAACATCACCAAACATCTGCTGACGCCGGCGTTCCCGGGGCTGATGGAGATGTTCCTCATCGTGCTGGAGCCGGGCGGCACCTCCGGGCCTGAAAGCTACACCCACAAGGGTGAGGATGCGGGCGTGGTGTTGCGCGGAACCCTGGAACTCTGGGTCGACCGGCAACGCTATATCCTCGAGGAAGGCGACGGGTTCCGCTTCAAGAGCTCGCTGCCGCATCATTTCACCAACGCTTCCGAGAAACGGACCGAGGTGATCTGGGTGCTCTCGCCGCCGAGCTGGGGCAAGTCGGGCCGGACCCGGCATCCGGCCAAATCCGGCGAGGGCGAGGGCCAGTAACGGCGCCCCGGCGGCCGGATGGCCCCGGCCTCCTTCACTTTAGTTGAAATTTTTTCAGATTATTTAAATCTCCCTTTCATGCGCGCAGGGGCTGTGTAATCCTGCGCGCCGCGATCGTCTTCCCCTTCGGGATGCGCTCGCGCGAGCCCGTGCCGCTCCCGAGCGGCGGTTTTCGCGAACGGGGCCGAGGCTTTCCTGCGAGCGATCGCAGGCTCGAGCAGGCCACCACGATTCCAGGCTCAGCCATGAAAACTTGGCCATGGATCGAGCCGGCAACCAAAGCCAAGGCAGGAGGAGGAAGACGAGATGGGGCCAATCGATAAGACGGTGAGTCGTCGCCAGTTCGGCGTCGGGCTTGCCGCAGCGACCGGGGTGGCCGCCCTGGCGACATCGTTGCCGTTGCGCCGGGCGCTCGCGGCGACGACCACGCTGACGGTCGTCAGCTATGGCGGCAGCTACCAGGAAGCCCAGGACAAGGCGATGTTCACGCCTTTCACCCAGGCCAATAGCGGCATCGCCATCCAGCAGGACAGCCCGTCCAGCGCCGCCAAGCTCAAGGCCATGGTCGAAGCGGGCCAGGTCACCTGGGACATCGTCGATATCGACGATTCCTTCGGCTTCGATTCCGACGCGCAATGGCTGGAGCCGATCGACTACACCATCATCGACCGCAGCCAGTTCATCGAGGGCTATGCCCAGAATTACCGCATCGGCTCGGACATCGAGGCGACGGTCGTCACCTATCGCAAGGACAAATTCGGCAGCAGCGTACCGAACAGCTTCGCCGATTTCTTCGACACCAAGAAGTTCCCCGGCAAGCGGACCATCTGGAAATATGCGCCGGGCGGCGTCTATGAGGCGGCTCTGCTCGCGGACGGCGTCGCGCCCGACAAGCTCTATCCGATCGACGTCGAGCGCGCGCAGAAGAAGCTGGACACCATCAAGGACGACCTCATCTGGTGGGACACCGGCGCCCAGTCGATGCAGCTCCTCACCAGCGGCGAGGCCACGATGGGCCTGCTCTGGGTGGGCCGCGCCCTGACCGCCGCCCAGACCGCACCCGTCGGTGTCGCCTGGGGCCAGTGGACCACGCAGAACGGCTGGTGGGTTGTGCCGAAGGGGACCAAGAACAAGAAGGCCGCCATGGAGGCCCTCAAGTCCTTCACCTCCCCGGAGAGCCAGATCCGCTTCACCGAATATCTGCCCTACGGCCCGACCAACAAGCTGGCAGTGGACAAGGTGGCGCCGACCTATAAAGGTAATCTTCCCACCGACCATCTCGACACCCGGGTCGAGGTGGATGCGAAATGGTGGAACGACAACCTCGCCAAAGTCGACCCCGTGTTCCAGGAATGGCTGCTGAAGTAAGGAACATCCCTCCCGCGCCAGCGGCAGCGCTGCCGAGAGTTGCGAGGCGCCATCTCGACGGGTGGCGCCTCCTTCTCATTCCGACGCTTGCGTTCCTGCTGCTGTTTTTCCTCTACCCGCTGGGTTTCGTGGGCAGCCGGAGCCTGCCCGGCTTCAGCGTCGCCTTCTACGAATCGATCGCGACCGTGCCGGTCTATCTGAAGGTCATCGTCCAGACCTTCCGCACCTCGGTGGTGGTGACGCTGGTTTGCCTGCTGCTGGGCTATCCCTACGCCTATGCCATGGCGCATAGCCGCGGCTGGAGGCTGACCCTGCTCTCGATCTGCCTGTTGCTGCCCTTCTGGGTCAGCCTGCTCCTGCGCACCTTCGCCTGGATGGTGCTGCTGCAGGACACGGGCATCATCAATTCGGCGCTGATCTCGGCCGGGATCATCGACCAGCCGCTGCATCTCATCCGCAATGTGCTGGGCGTCTCGATCGGCATGACGCATATCCTGCTGCCCTATGTCGTGCTGCCGATCTATTCGGTGATGCGCAAGATCGATCCGAAGCTGATGGAGGCCGCCAGCATCTCGGGCGCGCGGCCGTTGCGCGCCTTCGTCCGCGTGTTCTTCCCCTTGAGCCTGCCGGGCGTCTTCGCCGGCGCGCTCCTGGCCTTCACCCTCGGGCTGGGCTTCTACATCACGCCCGCGCTTCTCGGCGGCGCCCGCAACACGATGATCGCGCAGCTTATCGCCGGCCAGATCACCGAGCAGCTCAATTTCGGCTTCGGCAGCGCGCTCGCCATCGTCCTGCTGGTCCTGACCGCCCTGGCCTTCGGCCTGTTCGGCCTCTTCCTCAAGGCCGGACGCCACCAGATCAATCTGTCGGGCCTCTGACATGGCGCGCACCTCGCCCCTCGCCCGCATCGCCTTCACGATCCTGATCGCCGCGATCGCGCTGTTCCTGCTGGCGCCGACCCTGGTGGTGATCCCGATCTCCTTCACCACCACAACCATCGTGCAGTTCCCGCCGGTCGGGTTTTCGTTCCAGTGGTACGAGAATGTGATCCGCGATCCGGTCTGGCGCTCGGCCACCGTGACCAGCCTGCAGATTGCGATACTGACCGTGATCCTCGCGGTCGCGCTCGGCACCGCAACCGCTCTTTCGCTCCATCGCAGCGACTTCCGAGGAAAGGCCGTCCTGCGTGCGATCCTGCTCAGCCCGCTGGTGACGCCGGTCATCGTGCTCGCCATCGGCATCTTCATGGTGTTCGCGCGCTGGGGCCTCGCCGGCACGGTGCCGGGCCTGGTGATCGCGCACACGGTCCTGGCGCTCCCCTTCGTGATCGTCGCCGTGACCGCGACGCTTCACGGCGTCAATCCCAATCTGGAGCTGGCGGCGCTGGGGCTGGGTGCCCGGCCCTGGCGGACCTTCCGGCGGGTCACCCTGCCACTCATCATGCCCGGCGTCGTCGCCGGCGCGATCTTCGCCTTCATCACCTCTTGGGACGAGGTCGTCATCGCCATCTTCATGACGACGAGCTCGCTGCGCACCATTCCGGTGCTGGTCTGGGGTCAGATGCGCACCGAGATCAGCCCGGCGATCGCCGCCGTCGGCACCATCCTGATCGTGATCTCGGCCGCGGGGCTCGGCGCCATCAGCCTGTTGAAGCGCAAGGAGCGTCCATGACCGCTACCGTCCCGTCACAACCCGGCGACGCGGTCGCCCTCGAGGTCGCCGGCATCTCCAAATCCTTCGGCAGCGTAACGGCGCTGGAGGAGGTGTCGTTCCAGCTCCTTCGCGGCGAGTTCCTGACCATGCTGGGGCCTTCGGGTTCCGGCAAGACCACGACCTTGCGCATCATCGCCGGATTCGAGGCGCCCGATCGCGGCGAGGTGCGTCTCCATGGCCGCGACGTGGTGGGCGTGCCCGCCTATGAGCGCAATATCGGCATGGTGTTCCAGGACTACGCGCTCTTCCCGCATATGAGCGTGGCCGAGAACATCGGCTTCCCGCTCGAGGCCCGGAAGGTCGGGCGCGACGAGCGCAGGCGCCGGGTCGAGGCCATGCTGGCCGTCGTCGGCCTGAAGGATTTCGGCGACCGCCGCCCGCGCCAGCTCTCGGGCGGGCAGCAACAGCGCGTCGCCCTTGCCCGCGCGCTGGTATTCGATCCGGAGATCGTGCTGCTCGACGAGCCTCTGGGCGCGCTCGACAAGAAGCTGCGCGGCGTGATGCAGCTCGAGATCCTGCGCATCGCCAAGAGCCTCGGCACCACCGTGATCTCGGTCACCCATGACCAGGAGGAAGCGCTGGTCATGAGCGACCGCATCGCGCTCTTCTCGCAGGGAAGGCTGGTGCAGATCGGCACGCCGCGCCAGCTCTATGAGCATCCACAGACCTCTTTCGTCGCCGACTTCATCGGCGAATCGAATCTGCTGCAGGGTCGCTATGCGGCAGCGACGAGGCAAATCGTCGGCACGGGCTGGCACGCCGATCTGCCGCCCGGCAATGAGAAACGTGCGGCCCCCGCGGCCGGCGAGGCCATGACGCTGGTGGTCCGGCCGGAGAATCTGGCGATCCGCCCGCTCGGCAACAGCCAGACGCTGGTCGGTGGCACCGACGCGCGGCCCAATCGCTGTGCCGGCACGGTCCGCGACGCTATCTATCTCGGCGTCGAGTTCCGGCTGGTCGTGGCCCTGCCCGACGGCAGTTTGATCCAGGCCCGCAACCGCGAGCTCAAGCAGATGGAGGCCTGCCGCCCAGGCGCCGCGGTCGAGCTGAGCTGGCTCCCCATCGACTGCGTCGCCTTGTGCGGCTGACGAGCCCTGCGCCGGGAACGCGCGATCAGTAGCTCGGTTTGGCCACAAACGGCGTGAGCTGAAGCTCGTGCGTCCAGCAGGAGCGGTCTTGCCTGTGAAGATAGTAGAACGCCTCGGCGATCTTGACCGGATTGATCAAGCTATCGGGTCGATTCTGCGCTTGCGGCAGCGCCCGCACCCCGGGGGAATCGATGAGACCGTCGATCACGACATTGGCCACATGCACGCCATGCTCGGAATATTCCTCGGTCAGCACCTGCGCCAGCGCGCGCATCGTGACCCGGGGATAGTAGAGCGACTCTCCCGTCTTTCGCTTGGTGCCGCGCAGCGACTTGTTGTTGTTGGAGAAGAAGAACGACCCTTCGCCCTTCTTGCGCATCGCCGGCAGCACTTCCTTGGCGATGAGGAAGGGGCCCCGGCTGGCGATATGCTGCGCCGTATCGAACATCTCCACCGGGATATGCTCGAGCAGCTCCTTTTCCGGCGGAAGATCGCGGCCTTCCAGATAGCCCGCATTGTAGACCAGAACATTCGGGTCGCCGGCTTCGCGGCGGATCCTGGCGAAGGCCGCCGAGATGGAGTCTTGCGAGACGAGATCCAGCTCGGTGATCATGCATTCGCCGCCCTGCTCCCGGATGGCCTCCGCCAGCCCCGATGCATTGGCCTCCTTCCGGGTCGTCAGCACGACGAAGAAGCCCTCTTGCGCGAACTTCTGCGCAATGGCGCCCCCGACGCTCCAGCGCGCGCCGACCGGCAGCTCGCTATCGTCCAGCGCCTTGCCATGCGCCAGCAAAGTATTGCGGCCATCCGACTGCCATTTGGAGGTGGCACCGACCACCACCGCGACGGCCTTGCCGTTCCGGTTCGCCTTGTGATTCGGACTCATTCGAAGAGGCTCCCTTTCTGTTTCGTGGGGCTCGGCCAGACCGAGAGCGGCAGGTCGCCTCGGGATAAGCGATGCAGATTACGGCGCTCACCCGCTATATTCGATGGTGGGGTGGGATGAAATCGCAGCAAGGGGGCGCTGGCATCATGGCGGCGAGCGAGACGGGGCCGGCTTTCCACGCGATCACGACGCGGGCCCTGAAGCGCGAAGGCTTTGTCGGCGACTATATCTGGGTCGACTGCCGCGAGGGCCGGCTCGAGCTGATCGGCGAGAAGGCCGGCCAGATCCGGCTGGCGCCCAAAGACATCCAGCGCCTCCGGATCGGCTACGAAGAGACCAAATACAGCAAGATCTACCAGACCGTGATCTGGCGGCAGGGCGCCGCCAAGCCGCTCGATCTGACGCCGTTAAGTGAGCATCGCGTCAATTATGCCGTGACGGTGCGCGTATTCGCCGGCCAGATGGTGGCCTCGGGTTTTCAGAATCGGGTCGAGCGCGGCGTGTCGAAATTCTCGGCGATCCTGGGACCGGTGCTGATCGGGATCCTGGTCCTGGCCGCCCTTTGCATATCGATCTTCGTGCTGACCGAAGAGCCCTGGTGGGGTCGCATGATCGTGCCCTTCATCCCCATCGTTCTTCTCGGTTTCCTGATCTGGAACATGATGGCGCGGCAAATGCCACGTCCGATCCGGAATCTCGCGGAGCTCGACAAGCAGCTGCCGTGAGCCCAGCCGGGCCAAATCGGCATCACTTCACCGCGCCCATGGTGAGGCCGCGCACCAGATGGCGCTGGACCAGAAGCGCGAAGACCACGATCGGGAGCGCGCCGACGACGCCGGCCGCCGACATCGAGGCCCAGTCGGTGTCGATGCGACCGATCAGGGTCGCGGTGCCGCGCGGCATGGTCATCGCGGCGGGCGTGGCGGTCAGAACCAGCGCGAACAGGAATTCGTTGAAGGTGACGATGACGGCGAAGATTGCGGTCGCGGCCATGCCCGGTGCCGCGAGCGGCAGGGTGATGCGCCGGAACGCGGTCAGGCGCGAATCGCCGTCGACCATCGCCGCCTCTTCGAGATCGACGGGAATCTCGCGGAAGAAGCTCTCCATCATCCAGACGCAGAAGGTGATGTTGAGCGCCGTGTAGGTGATGATCAGCCCGAGCCAGGTGTTGAGCAGGTTGAGAGAGAGCATCAGGAGATAGACGGGGATCAGGATCACGACCGGTGGCACGATCCGCAAGGTCAGGAGCGACAGGCCCACCACGCGCTCCATACGGAAGCGAAGGTGGAAACGCGCGATCGCATAGGCCGCGAGCGAGCCCACCACCAGCGACAGCAGTACCGATGCCGCCGTCACCGCCAACGAGTTCATCATGTAGGCACCGAACTCGCGCTCGGAGAAGAGGTGGCGATAATTGTCGAAGGAAGGCGAATGCGGGTAGAGCGTCGCGTCCTGGGTGATTTCCTGGTTCGATTTGAGCGAGGCCGCGACCATCCAGTAGATCGGCAGCAGCACGATCAGCAGCAGAAATCCGGTCACGAAGGCCCGCGCCAGGCCCATCGCCCATACCCGCCGGCGATGGGCGGTCCCCATCATGTCGGGCCCGCCCGGCGCAACAGCCGTACGGCCGCGAGCGCCAGCGCCAGCATGATCAACCCCATGGTAACGAACATGGCGGCGGCGAAGCCGGTCTGCTGGAATTTGAAGGCGGTGTCGTAACCATAGATCGAGATCAACCGCGTGGCCTCGCCGGGTCCACCGCGTGTCAGCACGAAGACCTGGTCGAAGGTGCCGAAGGCGTCGATCGAGCGCAGCACGATGGCGATGGCGAGCACGGGGCGCAGCATCGGCAGGGTGTGATCGACAAAGGTCCGCCAGGCGCCCGCCCCATCGACGCGGGCCGCCTCGAAGGGCTCGGTCGGGAGAGACTGGAGACCCGCCAGCAGGATCAGGAACATCAGCGGCGTCCATTCCCACACATCGAGCGCCACCAGCGCCAGGAACGCCCGGAAGGGATCGCCGAGAATCTGCACCGGCGTGCCGCCCAGATGCTCCGAGAAGGCCGTGAGCATGCCGGCGTCGCTGGCGTAGATGAGCCGGAAGACAATGGCGACCACGACAGGGGTGATCACCATCGGCACGATCAGAACGGTGCGGAGCAACCGGATGCCGCGAAACTCGCGCAGGCAGAACAATGCCAGCGCGAGGCCGAGGACGGTCTCGATCGCGACCGAGAGGCCGACGAAGCGCACCGTCACCCAGAGGGAATTGAGGAACTGCGCATCGCTCCAGAGCGCGATGTAATTGTCGAGGCCGATATTGTTGATCGGCTTGCCGTAGCGCCAGAACTGGGTGCTGGCGCGCAGACCGTCCCAGAGCGGATAGATCAGGACGGCAAACACGATCAGCACGCTGGGCGCAAGCAGCAGGTAGGGCAGGGCCAGATCGAACCCTGCCCCCTGCAGCCTGGCGCGGCGTGCCGATCGCATCGCCCCCTTCATCGATGGCGCCTTACTTGTAGTAGCCCATCTGCGTCAGATACTCGGTCACCTTCTGCGCCGCCACATCGAGCGCGGCACCGCCGCCCGATCCGGCCTGCAGTGCCTTGTTGAGCTCGATGCCGAGCAGTTCCTCGACCTTGGCCCAATCGGGTGTACGCGGCCGCGGCAACGCACCCGAATCCAGTTGCTTCAAGGCCACGGGGATCAGGCGATTGCCCGGATCCTTGACCGCGAAGGCGGTGCGTTTGACCGGAATGGAGCCCGCTTCGGCCAGTTTGGCCTGGATTCCGGCGCTCACATACCATTTGAGGAAAGCGATCGCGTTCGCCTTGTTGGGTGCGGATTTCGGCACGCCCGCGATGAAGATGCCGATCTGGGCGATCGCCTTCTCCTTCTTGGGCACGACGCCGAAATCGAGCTTGCCCACGACCTTCGACTGCGTCGGATCGTCGGCTTTGAGGGCGTTGCCGGAATATTGGATGATGGCACCGGCATCGCCGCCGAGGATGGCGGCACCTTCCTGGTCGGAATCGAACTCGACCACGCCCGGAGGCGCGTTCTGCTTGAGCGGGCCGACGAAGAAGTCGGCCGCGGCCTTTCCCGCCGCCGAGTTGAACGCGACCTTCCATTTGTCGTCGAAAAACTCGCCGCCATAGGAAAGGAAGATCGGATACCAGCTCGTGACGATCGGGTTGCCGCTGACGCCGCGGAACACGATCGGATACTTGATCTTGCCCGCCGCGACGCCGGCCTTCCCGACCTCGAGCAGTTCATCCCAGGTCGCCGGCGCACCCTTCGTATAGACGTCGTTGCGATAGGTGAGGGTCTGCAGATCGCCGACGAACGGCACGCAGATCAGCTTCGGCGTGGCCGATTCGAAGCCCATCACGCGCGGGCCCTGCTGTGGCGGCCACCAGCCCATATCGATCAGCGACTTGATCCAGTCGCCGTCGCCACCGTTGATGCCGCCGGCGCCCAGATCCTCGAGCAGATCGGCAGCACCGAACTGCGGCACCCACGGATCGTCCAGCAGATAGAGATCGTACTGGCCCGCGGCGTTCTTCGCGTCGGCGAACCATTTCTCGAGCGTGACGCCGTACTCGTCCTCGAGGTACTCGATGTCGAATCCCTGCGCCTTGGCCAGCGGAATGATCTTCTCCTTGAACGGCGTCAGACCGCCATCGGCGAAGGCGCCGATGATGACCTTGCCGCCCGCTGCCTCCGCGACCCTGCTCGTTCCCGCAAAGGCCGTCGCCAACGCCAGGCTGGCGCCGCCTTGCAATACCGTCCGTCGGCGGATGGGCCGCCGAAGGGACTGAAAGTCGTTCATCTCTCTCCTCCCTTATTGTTGGGTGTGCGATGCACCACCGTGGTACCGGACGCGTCGAAGAAGCACGCATCGCCGGAGTCGAAGCGAGCACCGATCGTCGATCCGATCGGTGCGGTAAATCCCCGGTTGGCGCGCACAGTGAGACGCTCGTCGCCGACGCGCAGGTCGACCAGCGTCTCGTTACCCATGGGCTCGACGACATAGACCTCGCCCGACAGCGCCGCCGGCTGACCCGGTTCGACGAGTCGGACATCTTCGGGCCGGATTCCCAACTCGGCCACCGAACCGGCGCGGCAGGCCGCGATCCTGCCGGTATCCAGCAGCATCGTGGCGCCACCCAGATGGAGGCCGGCGACATCCACGGCTGCCTGCAGAATGTTCATCGGCGGGCTGCCGACGAAGGTCGCGACGAAGCGGTTGGCCGGCCGATCATAGATCTCGGCCGGCGGCGCCAGCTGCTGCAGCTCGCCATCGCGCATCACGGCGACCAGATCGGCCATGGTCAGCGCTTCGGCCTGATCGTGGGTCACGTAGAGCGTGGTCGCTCCGAGCTTGTGGCAGAGCCGCTTGATCTCGCCACGCATCGAGAGGCGCAGTCGCGCATCGAGATTCGAGAGCGGCTCGTCCATCAGGAAGGCGGCCGGGTCGCGCACGATCGCGCGGGCAAGCGCGATGCGCTGGCGCTGGCCGCCGGAGAGCTGGCGCGGATGGCGATCGAGCAGATGATCGACCTCGAGCGCGCCCGCGACATCGCGCACCATCCGGTCGCGCTCGGCTGCCGCGGTCTTGCGGATCCGCAAGGGGTAAGCGATGTTCTCGGCGACGGTCATATGCGGGTAGAGCGCGTAACTCTGGAACACCATCGCCACGTCGCGATCGCGCGGCTGCAGATGCGTGACGTCGCGCTCGCCGATCAGGACGCGGCCGGCGGTCGGCAGCTCTAGGCCCGCCAGGATTCGAAGCGCCGTGGTCTTGCCGCAGCCCGAGGGACCCAGCAGCGCCAGAAACTTATGGTCGGGGACCTCGAGATCGAGGGCGTGCAGGGCCGCAAAAACGCCAAAGCGTTTTTCGATCGCCTCGTAGCGGACCCCGCTCACAGCGGCGGTCTCTGTGTGGTGGAACGGATCACGAGCGGATTGCTCTGCATCTCACGATGGGAAACATGCCGGCCCTCGCGCGCGGCACCGAGCAGGAGCTCGACCGCGCGCCGGCCCATCTCCTCGGCATCGGACCTGACCGTGGTGAGCTTGATGCGGCAATGCGAAGCGAGGGGCACATCGTCATAGCCGACCACGGAGACATCCTGCGGCACGCGCAGGCCTCGGCGCTCGAGCCGGTCCATCGTCGCAATCGCATGCATGTCGTTATGCGCCACGACCGCCGTCGCGCCGTCATCGAGCACCACCGGCGCCAGCCCGCGTCGCGCGAGGGCGCTGGCGAGGCCGAGCCGCCGACGCTCGCCAGAATATTCGCGCAGATGTTGCGACACGAAGGCGATCCGCCGATGGCCCAGCTTATAGAGGTGATCGACGATCTCCTCCATGGCGGTCTGGTCGTCATGATCGATCACGCCCAATCGGGGATCGTCGGGCTCGCCGAAGGAGGCGAGGACCACCGGGATCTCGCGATCGAGCAGGGTCTTCGGCAATGACGAGCCGAGCGAGGCGCCGCCGATGACGACGCCATCCACCCGCCGCTCGATCAGCGCACGCGCCGCCTCATCCTCGGTCGCGGGCGAGCAATCGGTATGGGCGGCGAGGAGCGCGAAGCCAAGTGCATTGGCCGCGCGTTCCACCCCCACCGCCAACTCGGCATAAAAGAGATTGGTCAGGTCCGGCACCACGATGCCGATCACCTTGCTGCTGCGCACCTTGAGCGCACGCGCGATGGCATTGGGATGATAACCGGTATCGGCGATCGCCCGCTCGACCCGTTCGCGGGTGGCATCCGCCACCAGCGCCTCGCCGCGAATGACGTTGGAGACCGTCGATTTCGAGACGCCCGCTCGCCGGGCGACATCGATCAGGGTGGTCACGCCGCGGCCTCGAGGCGCCCGAGCGCGCGGCGCAGACCATCGACCGAGCGCTGCGTGCCCTCCTCTCCGTCATAACGGGGATCCTCATGTTCGATCGAGATCACCCCGTCATAGCCCGCGGCCCGCATGGCATTGAACAGCGTCACCCAGGTCGCATCGTCATGGCCCTCGCCCACGGATGCGAAATGCCAGGGCGCCTGAGACGGATCGGCGGGCGGCGCGAAATGCAACACGCCATGGCGCCGGATGCGATCGGGATAAAGGATCGTGTCCTTGCCATGCGACCAGCCGATCCGGTCGCCGAACGCCTCGACCACGGTGACGGGGTCGATGCCCTGCCACCAGAAATGGCTCGGATCCATATTGAGGCCGACATTGCGGCCGATATAGGGAAGCAGCGCCTCGAAGCCGGCGCTGCTGAAGATCGTCACGCCCGGATGCATCTCCAGGCAGACCATCACCTCAGGCGCTTCCTGGGCGAGCCAATCGCTGGTCTGACGCCAGAACGGGCCCACTTCATGCTCGAGCTGCCAGGTGAAGAGCCGCTCGTCATCGGCCGACGTGGCCCAGCAGGGAAAGACGCCGAGCGCGCCGCCGGCGGCCCCAGCAGGACAACCGCTCATGGTGATGACGCGGTCGACGCCCATCGCCACCGCGAGCTCGACCGCGGCCTTGAAGCGGGCTTGCGCATCGGCGCGCTTGGCGGGATCGGGATGCAGCAGGTTGCCGGCAGCGTTCACGGCGCCCAGGCGGATGCCATATTCGCGCAACTGCCCGGCGAGACGGTCGCGTTCGGCGCGCTCGCCGACGGTGACGAGATCGAGATGGGGCCGTGGCCAGGGACCCCAGGCGCCGACGCCGAGCTCGATATCGGTGATGCCGCGCTTGGCGCACCAGGCGAACAGATCTCGCCGCCCCAGCTTCGCGAGGGAATCCGAGAAGACACCAATTCTCATGTGGCTGCCTTTCTGAATGCGGAGATCAGGAGTTCGACATCCCGGCGCGCCTGCTCGAGCGTGGTTTGCACCGGTGCCTGGCCGGTCGCGGCGGCATGGAAGGCGCGCAGCTCTTCTCGGAACGCTTCCTCGTAGCTCACGCGGTAGTCGGTGGTTTCGAGCGCGAGGGCGGCGCCCGCGCGCCGCAGCGTGAGACGCGTCGGCAGATGGCGCAGATAGGGCGAGGGAAAGGTCAGCTCGATGATGCGGTCGGTGCCATAGACGGTGATGCGCTCGGTATAGTCGGGCACCCCCGGCAGATTGAGATGGGTCATGCTGACCCGGCCGCCGCTGGGCAGACCGAAGCCGAGCTGGACACCACGGCCTTCGTCAAAGAGGCGGCCGTGATCGGCCTCGGCCGGCATCGACTGGCCATAGTGAGCCAGGATTCCGTGCACCACCGCCACGTCATGAACGAGAGAGGAGAGGAAACCGCCGCTGAGAGCCCGCGCGCCCGCTTCGTCGGGCGTCACGCCTGCGGCCTCGCGCAATTGGCGCGCATTCTCCGAGCGAAACTGGTCGCGCAGCGCGGCCGGCAGATCGCCGGGCGCGACCATCGGCAGATGCGCCACGAAGGGCGCCTGATCGGGGTCGTTGCACTCGACCGAGATGAGCTTCACATCTTCGATGCGGGGCGGCAGCAGCTCGAGCGCGCGCCGGAACGCCGGGTCGTAGCGCTTCATGTAGGCGACCTGGAGCACGCGGCCCGAACGGTCGCGTGCCGTCGCGATCTGGTCGCAGCCGGCGACCGTGAGCGCCAGGGGCTTCTCGCACATCACATGCAAGCCGGCTTCAAGCGCCGTGACCGCGAGCGACGGATGAAAAGGGTCGGGGGCGGCGATCACCACGGCATCGAGGCGCAGGCCCAGAAGTCCCTGGATGTCGGGATGAAGCTCCTCGATCCCGTAGCGCGCGCCCACGGACTGGCGCACGGCGGCCGAGGCATCGGCCAACGCCACGAAGGCGAAGCGCTCGCGCTCTTCCCAGAGATAGAAGGCATGCTCGGCTTGCCCCACGAGGCCGGCACCGACCAAGCCCACCCGCAATCGTTTCATCCAATCCCCCAATTGGAACGATCCAAGTGGCGGAATTCAACACTTCTCGCGATGTGCCGTCAACGGGGGCATGTGGATAAAATCCCCAGGTCCCTGGGCGGCCTGTCTTCGAAAGGGCCTCCGGGGGCTATGAGGTCCGCGACGCTTGGTCGTGGGTGGCGAGGTAGAGAAGGAACGAGGCCAGCACGCAGAGCCCGCCGACCCAGCCCAGGTCGGCGAGGCTGGCCTGGGTGAGGACGAAGGAACCCAGCGCCGCGCCCAGCGAGAATCCCAGATACATGAAGGAGGCGTTGAGCGAGAGGATGATCGAGGCGCCCTTGACCCCGGTGATGCCGATGAGCCGCGCCTGCTGCGCCGGGAAGAAGCCCCATCCAGTGATGCCCCAGACGACGATCGCGACCAGCAAGGGCGCCAGCGCCGCGGTGACGGTCAAGCTATGGGCGATAACGGAGAAGCTGATGAGCGCCAAGCCCATGAGCGGCAGGGTGACCGAGATGACCAGGCGTCCGCCGAAGCGGTCATTGGCGTGACCGCCGAGGAGGAGGCCCGAGAAGGCGGCGGCCCCCCAGAGGAACAGCGCATAGCCGATGCTCGATCCGGCGAGGCCCGTCGTCGCGGTGAGGAAGGGCGCCACATAGGTGTAGACCGTGTAGCCGCCCATCGCCCAGATCGCGGTCGTGCCGAGGGCCAGGAGTGCTGCCGGCTGGCGCACGATGGTGATGCGCTCGCGCAAGCTTGCGACCGCGAGCCCGTCGCCGATCCCCCGCGGCATGCCGAAGAGCAGTCCCAGCAGCGCCAGTGAGGCGAGGACCGCGACGCCGACGAAGGTCATGCGCCAACCGAAATGGGCGCCGATGAAGGCACCCAGCGGGACGCCCAGCGCCACCGCCAGGCTGATCCCGCCGCCGACGATGGCGAGCGCGCGGCCGCGGCGCTCCGGCGGCACCAGCGCGCCGGCGAGCGCATTGGCATTGGGCACATAGAGCCCGGCCGAGAGCGCCAGCAGGATCCGCGCGCCGAGGAGCGAGCCGTAATGGGGGGCCAGGGCGGCGACGACATTCGCAGCCGCGAAGGCCGACATGGAGAGGATCAGGAGCTTGCGCCGGTTCACGGCACCCGTCAGCGCCGTCAGGATCGGCGAGCTCAGTGCGTAGGTCAGCGCGAAGACGCCCATGAGCTGCCCCGCCGCCTGCACGCTGACGGAGAGATCGGTCGCGATCCCGGGCAGGATCGCCGCGATCATGAACCCCTCGGTCCCCACCGCGAAGGTGCCGAGCGCCAGCCAATAGAGCGGCGCGTGATGGAATGGCGCCAAGGCTTCCGATGCGGGTTTCACCGCCACTCCCTGATCGACGGACGAGGCGCTCGGCTCGAGCCCGGTGGCGGGACCGATGCGTTTCAACTCTGACATGGAATAACGATCAGCCCTTTGGGAAATGCGGTGCGGGGACCGTGACAATATCGCCCTCACAGATGACAGGCATTACCCCGCGGTCTTGCCGCCATCGACCGTAACGATCTGGCCCGTGAGGAAGGACGCTTTGTCCGACGCGACGAAGAGGATCGCGTGGGCCAGTTCCTCCGGCGTGCCGATGCGTCCGAGCGGCACGGTGGCAGCGAGCCCGGCCTTCCGTTCAACCGTGCCGGTGAACCGGTTGAGCATGCCCGTGTCGGTCGGGCCCGGTGCCACGGCGTTGACACGCACACCCGAGCCCGCGGCTTCGAGCGCCGCCGATTTCGTCAGACCTTCGACCGCATGTTTGCTGGCGGCATAGACGGAGGCGCCGCGCGCGCCCTCATGGCCATAGGTCGAGGAGATGTTGACGATGCTGCCGCTGCCCTGGCCCTGCATGACGCGAAGCTCATGCTTCAGGCTGAGCAGCGTGCCGAGCACATTGGTATCGAAGGTGTCGGCGTAGCTCTCGGCGGTCTGCTGCGTCACCGGACCCGGCTTGCCCTCGGTGCCGGCATTGTTGATGGCGATATCGAGGCGTCCGAAGCGCGCAACAGTCTTGTCGACCAAGTTGCGCGCGTCGTCGTCCTGACGCACATCGGCGCGGATGAATTCGGCCTCGCCGCCGAGCGCGCGCAATTCCTTCACCAGCGCCTGGCCGGCATCGTCACGCCGGCCGGAGACGACGAGACGGGCGCCCTCTTGGGCAAAAGCGAGAGCCGTGGCACGTCCGATGCCGGTGAGGGCGCCGGTCACGAGAACGACGGGGGTGGCCATGGGGAGTCTCCCTTTGAGAAGCGGAGCCGCGTGAAAACGGCATTGACTTCAATATGGACGGCCGTATTATGCAGTCAAGTGAAAATATGGATGTCTGTAGTTTTCTGTTAAATCATGTTATATCATAGAGTTAATATTTCTCTTCATGCCCTGCCGTCACCCGCGAAAGCGCCGACGCATCTTCAAGCCCGTCGCGCCGGATCAAAATAGATCGCCGCTTTCGCAGGGCTGACGACGGAGCGCGAACGACGACCGAGGGTCGATCACGACCCAAAGCGAGAAATGACGATGGAAGATGACCGCCGCTGCTTTACTGACGATGCCGGCTCGACGGCACCAGTCTCCAAGATGCGCTCACCGAGTATGGCGAAGCTGGTCTGCGCTCCTTGAATCCTTCGATCGCGACGATCACGAAAACCGCGCGCCGTCGTTTCGGAGAATCGGCCGCGCGCATTTTCGTCACTCGCTCCCCTATCATGGCCTCATTCCTCTTCACCGTCGGAAGTCATCATGAGCGCATTGTTTTCGCCCATCACCCTGCAGGGCCTGACGCTTCGCAATCGGATCGTCATCTCGCCCATGTGCCAGTACTCGGCCGATAACGGCCGCGCGACGGCATGGCACATGATTCATCTGGGCCACATGGCGCTCTCGGGCGCCGGCATGCTCTGCATCGAGGCGACCGCTGTCGAACCCGAGGGTCGCATCACGCCGGGTTGCCTGGGCCTTTGGGACGATGCGACCGAAGCGGCGCTGAGGCCCGTCATGGCCGCGATCCGCCAATACTCGAAGATCCCCGTCACGATGCAGATCGCCCATGCCGGCCGCAAGGCATCGAGCCAGCTCCCCTGGGATGGCGGCCAGCTGATTCCGCCCTCGCAAGGCGGCTGGGTGCCTTTTGCCCCGTCGGCCGTCGAGCAGAAGCCGGGCGAGGCGCCGCCGCGGGCGCTCGACAAGGCGGGTCTCGTCCGCGTGCGCAAGGCCTTCGTCGAGACCACCAAGCGCGCGGCCCGGCTCGGCATGGATGCGATCGAGATTCATGGCGCCCATGGCTATCTGATGCATGAGTTCCTCTCGCCCATCCCCAACAAGCGCGAGGACGAATATGGCGGCTCGCTCGAGAATCGCATGCGCTTTCCCCTCGAAGTGTTCGATGCCGTTCGCGCCGCGTTTCCCGCGGACAAGCCCGTCGGCATCCGGGTCTCCGCGTCGGATTGGGTCGAAGGCGGTTGGGACATCGCCCAGACCATCGAATTCGTGAAGGCGCTGAAGAAACGCGGTGTCGCCTGGGTCGACGCCTCCTCGGGCGGCGTCTCGCCCTCGCAGCGCATCACCTTGGGACCCGGCTATCAGGTGCCCTTCGCCCAGGCGATCAAGCAAGCGACCGGCGTCCCCACCATCGCGGTCGGGCTGATCACCGACGTGCCGCAGGCCGAGGAGATCGTCGCGAGCGGCAAGGCCGATATGGTCGCGATGGCGCGCGCGATGCTCTATGACCCACGCTGGCCCTGGCATGCGGCGGCGCAGCTCGGCGCCAGCGTCGAGGCGCCGCCGCAATATTGGCGCGCCCCGCCGCACGACCAGAAGACGCTGTTCGGCAATGTCGTCAATGGCGGGCGCTGAGCGCCGCCGCGAGGTTCAGCGCAGGATTTTTCCGAAGAGGATGCGCTTGAGCCGTTCGACGGGCTCAGGGCTGCGATGCGCCTTGGACAAGAGGTTGGCGCCTTGCAGCGCCGAGACCGTGAAGGCCGCGACCTCGTCGCAATCGAAATCCTTCGGCAGCTCGCCGTTCTTCACCGCAGCCTTGAGGCAATAGGCGATCGAGCGCTGCACCTCGGCGAAGATCTCGAGGACGCGCTGCCGGATGACCTCGCTATGACCGCTCGCCTCGGCGGTGAAATTGCCGAACAGGCAGCCATTGCGCATGCTGTCGCGATTGAGGCGGTTCATGCCCGCATCGATATAGCCGCGCAGACGCTGCAGCGGCGGCAGCGCATCGTTGAGCAGGGTTTCCTGCATCACGCGCTGGCCATTGGCGAAGTAGAGATCCAGCACCTCGAGACCGAAGGCTTCCTTCGACGCAAAGTGATTGGTGAAGGAGCCTTGCGGCACGCCGGCCGCCTGCACGATGTCGCGCACGCTCGCCCCCGCATAGCCCTGCTGGTGCACGACCCGCATGCCTTCGGTCAGGATCTTCTCGCGGTTGGAGGGCTTGGGCATGGCTCTAATATGTTCGTCCATAGTTGGCTGTCAAGCGCGCGAAAGGAGGGCTCGCTCATCGGGCCGCACGAGGCACCAAGGCTTTGTTGCTTCGTTATTTCCTGGCTTGCTGCACGACCCGCCGGCGAGGGTGACGGCGATCTCGTTCGCCCGGACTCTCAGGATCGCGCCGCACCCGGCGCCGCGACCCAGGTCGCCGTCGCCTGGGCGATCAGCCGATCCGGACCGTCGGCCTCGGACCAGATGCGGATGTCGTAGGTGAGCAGGCTCTTGCCGGCGCGCAGCGGCACGGCCTCGGCGATCAGCGGCGGCGCGAAGGCGGGGCGCAGGAAATTCATCAGCAGGCTCGAGGTGACGGCCGTCTCCTCATGCCGGAGGGCGAGCGTCAGCGCATAGGTCGCGACATCCGCCATGGCGAAGAGCACGGGGCCGGCGATCGACCCGCCCGGCCGCCGGATATGCTCATTGCCCACGAGACGGACGCGGCTGCGCCCGGGTTCAGCGGCGATGATCTCCATGCCGAACAGCGCGGCCAACGGCAGATGCGTCGCGACATGGGGGAGAATGTTCTCGAGATTCCATTGCTTCTTGGTCAAGGCGGTTCCCTGCCGAATTCCCGTGGCGGCGCTCCCGATGAGCGCCGC
>NZ_JBOHKS010000246.1:0-22581 GCF_050729195.1 Hypericibacter sp. | reverse complement strand
GCCCGAGCCCGTGCCCGACGAAGCTGTCCCGGAGCCTGCGCCCGCGGAGGAGCAGCAGGCCGAGCCCGAGCCGCCCAAGATCGTGCCGGCGCAGAAGCCGAAGCCGCCGCAGGAGAAACCGGTCGAGAAGCCCAAGCCGCAAGAGGATGCGTTGGCCTCGCTGTTGAAGAATGTCGAACAGATGAAGGAGCAGCCGGATCAGACCCAGACCCCGCCGCAGCCCACTCAGCAGCCGACCCAGCCGCAGACGCAGCAGAACCTGTCGGACGCGCCGCTGACGATGAGCGAGATCGACGCCATCCGCTATCAGCTGTCGCAATGCTGGAACGTGCCGGCCGGCGCGCGCGATGCGCAGAATCTCGCGGTCCAGATCCGGGTCATGTTCAATCCGGACGGATCGGTGGCGCGGGCGGAGATCGTCGATACCTCGCGAATGGCGTCGGATACGTTCTATCGGACAGCGGCGGAAAGCGCCTATCGCGCCGTCTTGCAGTGCAGCCCGCTGCAGCAGATGCCGGTGAAGAAGTATAACAGTTGGAAAATCGTCACATTGAATTTCGATCCAAAGCAGATGGTGGGCCAATGAACGCCGCCGTCCGAATTGGCCGATATGCAGCCGTGATGGCCCTGCTGGTCGCTGGCGCGTCGGGACCGATGGCGCAGGCGTCGGAGCAGGAAGACCATCGCATCGGCATCACGCCGGCGGCGCAGGATCCGGCGTCGGTGCCCATCACGGTGGGCGAGGTCGAAGCCATGCGCCAGCAGCTGATGCAGTGCTGGACACTGCCGAAGGAATTGTGGGGCCGCCCCGATCTCATGGTCACGATCCACGCGACCTACAACGCCGACGGGTCTCTGGCCCATGCGGAGATCGTCGATCGATCGAGGATGGAGTCGGACCCTTATTATCGGACCGCCGCCTTGAGGGCCTACAACGCCGTGGAGCTCTGCAGCCCGCTGCAGCAGATGCCGGCGGCGAAGTACGAGCAATGGAAAAACGTCACACTGAAATTCGATCCGAAGGAGATGGTTGGTCAATGAACGCGCTCTTCAGGCTCGGCCGGTACGCGGCCTTGACGGTTCTCCTGGTCGCGACCGCGGCGGGGACGACGGCGACGAAGGCTTCGGCGCAGGAAGGCCTGCGCATCGACATCACGCAGGGCGTGATGAAGCCGATGCCGATCGCCATCACCGACATGTATGGCAGCAACCCGAACGACCAGACCGTCGGCGCCAATGTCTCGCGCGTGGTCTCGGCCGATCTCGAGCGCTCGGGCCTGTTCAAGCCGATCGATCCCAAGGCCTTCATCCAGACGCCGGAATCGCTGCGGGTGCAGCCGCGCTTCGGCGACTGGCGCGTCATCAACGCGCAGGCGCTGGTGTCGGGCAGCGCCGAGACGCAGGCCGACGGCAGGCTGCGCGTCGAGTTCCGCCTGTGGGACATCTATGGCGAGCAGCAGATGACGGGCCTGGCCTATTTCACCCAGCCCGAGAACTGGCGCCGCGTCGCGCATATCATCGCCGACGCGATCTATAAGCGGCTCACGGGCGAGGACGGCTATTTCGACAGCCGCATCGTCTATGTCGCGGAGTCCGGTCCCTATGACCGGCGCGTAAAGCGCCTCGCGATCATGGACCAGGACGGCGAGAACCACCGCTATCTGACCGACGGCAGCTACATCGTGCTGACGCCGCGCTTCTCGCCCTCGACGCAGGAGATCACCTATCTCTCCTACTACAACAACCGGCCGCGGGTTTATCTCTTCAACATCGACACCGGCCAGCAGGAAGTGCTGGGCGATTTCCCCGGCATGACCTTTGCGCCGAGGTTCGCGCCCGACGGCAATCGCGTCATCATGAGCATGGCGCAGAACGGCAACACCGAGATCTATTCGATGGATCTGCGCACCCGGAAGGTGACGCGTCTCACCAACAATCCGGCCATCGACACCTCGCCGAGCTTCTCGCCCGACGGCAGCCAGATCACCTTCAATTCCGATCGCGGCGGCTCGCAGCAGATCTACACGATGAACGCCGACGGCTCGAACGTGCAGCGCATCAGCCATGGTCAGGGCAAATACGGCACCCCGGTCTGGTCGCCGCGCGGCGATCTCATCGCCTTTACCCGCATTTCGGGCGGAACCTTCTATATCGGCGTGATGCGGCCCGACGGGTCGGGGGAGCGCATGTTGACGCAGGGGTACCTGGTCGAAGGCCCGACCTGGTCGCCCAACGGACGCGTTCTGTCGTTTTTCCGCGAGTCCAACCAGGGCCAGCCGAAGCTCTATACGATTGACCTGACAGGGACGAATGAGCGCCAGCTCATGACTCCGCTCGATGCCTCCGATCCGGCCTGGTCGCCGCTTATTCCCTAATCAATCGTTAGGAATGGCGAGCAATTTGGGATAAATCTCGATATGGCCTTGCTTGATTCCCTCTGCGGCACTCTTTATATATTGCGCCCGCGAAATGGCCGGCCGGTGCTGATTCGGAAGGGAAATTTGCCGTCTGGATGCGCCGCCTCAGCATGAAGCAAAAAGACCACCTCAAACTCCGATAAGCGTTCCCCCGGGACTGGCGAAGAAAGGTTTTGCCCATGAAGTTCAAGATTTTGACGGCGGTTGCCGCAGCGATGCTGCTGGCCGCCTGCTCCTCGACTCCCGAATCGACCTCGGCTACCGACAGCAGCGGTTCGACCGGCACCTCGACGACCGGTACCGCGACCACAAGCACGGTGACCCCCGGCACGCTGCAGGATTTCGTGCAGAATGTCGGCGACCGCGTGTTCTTCAGCTATGACCGCTACGACCTGACGCCCGAGGCCCAGGCCACCCTGCAGAAGCAGGCCGCTTGGCTGAAGGCCTATCCGCAGGCGACGGTCGTGGTGGAAGGCCATTGCGACGAGCGCGGCACCCGCGAGTACAACCTGGCGCTCGGCGAGCGTCGTGCGTCGTCGGTTGCCAACTACCTGGTCGCCCTCGGCATCGATGCCAACCGGATCCAGACCATCAGCTACGGCAAGGAGCGCCCGGCTGTGGACGGTCACGATGAGACCGCCTGGGCCCAGAACCGCCGCGGCGTGACGGTTCCGAACGTCCAGTAACAACAGGCCGGACGGCGCGCCGCCCGCGGGATCCCCTGGGAACCGCCGATGCGCCGCAGGCGTTGTGATTGATTTGGCAGCCGGCCAGGGGGAACCCCTTGGCCGGCTGCGCCTTATTTTGGTCTAGAAAGCTGGGCATCGTTCGATCGATCCTGGCAGGCACGAACCGACGTAAAGCTGAGGAACCATGCCGATGCAGGGGCTCGCGAAGGTGAACAAGGCCAAGACGATGTCCGGCATGGCGCAGGCCCGGGTCTGGGCGCTGGCGGCCGGTTTGCTGCTGCTTCCGGCGCCGTTGGCCTTGGCCCAGGACAGCGCGACCGTCCTGGCGCAGCAGGAAGTCCGGATCCAGCAGCTCGAGCAGCAGATCAGCGACCTGACCGGCAAACTCGAGGACGCGAATTTCCAGATCCAGCAGCTCAATTCCCGCGTCGAGCGGATGCAGAAGGACACCGAGATGCGGCTGTCCACGCTTGAGCATGGCGGCACCGCGATGGCCAGCGCCGGAGCGACCGGTGACGGGACCGGGGCGACCTCCAGCGCGGGCACCATGGCGACGACGGCCCCGGCGACAACCGCCACGGGTGCCGCGACCCCGCCGCCCCAGCCGACCGGCACCGGTATCCTCGGGACCTTGACCCAGAGCCAGATGGAGGCGGCGCAGTCGGCGCCGGCCGCCACGGCGCCCGCGACGACCCAGACCGCGGCCGCGGCGACGACGCCCTATGAGCTGCCCGGTGCCACGCCGCAGGAGCAGTATGAGTACGCGTTCGGCCTGCTGCGCACGGCCAACTATGCCGAGGCCGAGAAGGCCTTCACCGCCTTCGTGCAGAAGAACCCGACCGACGTGCTGGCCGGCAACGCGCAATATTGGTTGGGCGAGACCTATTATGTGCGCGGCGACTATCAGAAGGCGGCCGTCGCCTTCGCCGAGGGATTCCAGAAATATCCCAACAGCGGGAAGGCCGCCGACAATCTGCTGAAGCTCGGCATGTCGCTGGGCGAGATGGGCAAGAAGCAGGATGCCTGCACCGCCCTTTCGCAGCTCGTCGCCAAATATCCGAGCGCGGCCGAGGATCTCCTGGTCCGTGCCAAGCGCGAGAAGGAACATTACGGCTGCGCGTGAGGCCGGCTTGGTCTCGCGGCCGACATCATCCGGACGCCGATCCCGTGTGAGCGCCCAGCGACCTGCGAAGCCGCTGGGCGTTTTGCATTTCGCGCGCGCCATGCGGGCGCTGGGGCCCTTCGAGGCGGCGCCTGAGCTGGCGGTCGCGGTCTCGGGCGGCTCCGACAGCCTGGCGCTGACCCTGCTGGCGGGGCGCTGGGCGGCGTCCAAGGGCGGCCATGTCATCGCCATCACCGTCGATCACGGCCTGCGGCCGGAAGCGGCGGGCGAAGCGCGGCAGGTGAAACGCTGGCTGACGCAGCACGGCATCCGTCATGTCACCTTGCGCTGGCGCGGACCCAAGCCCGAACGCGGCCTGCCGGCGGCGGCGCGAGATGCGCGTTACGAGCTGCTGGCGCGCTATTGCCGGCGCCACGGGCTGCTGCATCTGCTGCTCGCCCACCAGGCCGAGGATCTGGCCGAGACCTTCCTCATCCGGCTGGGCCATGGCAGCGGCCTGATCGGGCTCGCCGCCATGGCGTCTGTCACCGAGTTCGAAGGCGTGAGGTTGCTGCGCCCGCTCCTGGGGGTGACGCGCGCGATGCTGCGCGCGACCCTGCAGGCGCAAGGGCAGGGCTGGATCGAGGACCCGACCAACCAGGACATGAATTTCGAGCGCGCCCGTCTGCGCGCGCAAATGCCGCAGCTGCAGTCGCAGGGCATTCGCACGGGCAGCGTGGCGGCCACGGCGCGGGCGCTGGGCCAGGCCCGGGCCCGGATCGAGGATCGGGTCGCGGCTCTCCTGGTTCATGTGTCGTTGCAGGCGGATGGCCGGGCCCGCTTCCCGCGCCCGCTGCTGCTCGAAGCGCCGCGTCCCCTGGCGCTGCAGGCCCTGGCCGGACTGCTCCAGACGATCGGTGCGCAGACTTATCCCCCGCGCGGCGAGGCGCTGGACCGGTTGCTGGACTGGATGGAATCGGGTACCGCTCGCGCGCGCACGCTGGCGGGCTGCCGGATCGCGCACCATGGCGAAGGATTCATGATCGCGCCCGAAATCGCCCCGCGAGGCCGCTCGGCGGCGCCGGGAGCGGGGTCCGGCATCAAGAAACCGCGACCCGCGCCATGGTGGCCGCGCAGGCCCTTGATCCCCGGGCGGTTTGCGGTTGTTTAATTCCGGGGGGACATTATCTAGAGTGATACCGGCCGGTCGGGGGCCCGCTTCCCGCCGGTCTCAGGTGCGAGTTCAACCCGCGGCTACGGTATAAGCCCTTGAATCTCACGAAAAATTTCGCGCTTTGGATCATCATCGCGCTGTTGCTGATCGCGCTCTTCAACCTGTTCGACGGGACCGCCAGTCACGGACCGCAGAGCGACATCGCCTATTCCGAGTTCCTGACTGAAGTCGGGAATGGACGGATCACCGATGTGACGATCCAGGGCCAGACCATCTCAGGACATTTCCAGGGCGACGGGCGCGCGTTCCAGACCTACGCCCCCCAGGACCCCAACCTGGTCAAGAGCCTGACCGACAAGGGCGTGAAGATCACGGCCGCGCCGATCGACGAGGGCGTCCATCCGCTGCTCCAGATCCTGATCTCCTGGTTCCCGATGCTGCTCCTGGTCGGCGTGTGGATCTTCTTCATGCGCCAGATGCAGGCCGGCGGCGGCAAGGCGATGGGCTTCGGCAAGTCGCGCGCGCGCCTGCTGACCGAGAAGGTCGGCCGCGTCACCTTCGAGGATGTCGCCGGCATCGACGAGGCCAAGCTCGAGCTGCAGGAAGTCGTCGAGTTCCTGAAGGATCCGCAGAAATTCCAGCGCCTCGGCGGCAAGATTCCCAAAGGCGTGCTGCTGGTCGGCCCTCCGGGCACCGGCAAGACGCTGCTCGCCCGCGCCATCGCCGGTGAAGCCAATGTCCCCTTCTTCACGATCTCGGGCTCCGACTTCGTCGAGATGTTCGTGGGCGTGGGTGCCTCCCGCGTGCGCGACATGTTCGAGCAGGGCAAGAAGAACGCGCCCTGCATCATCTTCATCGACGAAATCGACGCGGTCGGCCGGCATCGCGGTGCGGGGCTGGGCGGCGGCAATGACGAGCGCGAGCAGACCCTGAACCAGCTGCTGGTCGAGATGGACGGGTTCGAGGCGAACGAGGGCGTGATCCTGATCGCCGCCACCAACCGTCCCGACGTGCTGGATCCGGCCCTGCTGCGTCCGGGCCGCTTCGACCGTCAGGTCGTGGTGCCGAACCCGGACATCCTGGGGCGCGAGCAGATCCTGAAAGTCCATATGCGCAAGGTGCCGCTGGCGCCCGACGTCGATGCCCGCGTGATCGCGCGCGGCACGCCGGGCTTCTCCGGCGCCGACCTCTCCAACCTGGTGAACGAGGCGGCGCTCCTGGCCGCGCGGCGCTCCAAGCGCGTCGTCACCATGGCCGAGTTCGAGGCCGCCAAGGACAAGGTCATGATGGGCGCGGAACGCCGCTCCATGGTCATGACCGAGAAGGACAAGGAAGAGACCGCCTATCACGAGGCGGGCCACGCCCTGGTCGGGCTCTATGTGGCCGGCAACGATCCGCTGCATAAGGTCACGATCATTCCGCGCGGCCGTGCCCTGGGCGTCACCATGAACCTGCCCGAGACCGACCGCTACAGCCTGAAGCTCCGCGAGATCACGGCGAAGCTCGCCATGATGTTCGGCGGCCGCATGGCCGAGGAGCTGATCTACGGGCCCGAGAACGTCTCGACCGGCGCCAGCAACGACATCCAGCAGGCCACCAACCTGGCCCGCCGCATGGTGACGGAATGGGGCATGAGCGAGAAGCTCGGCCGCCTGCGCTATGTCGACAACCAGGAAGAAGTGTTCCTGGGCCATTCGGTCACGCGCAGCCAGACCATCTCCGGTGCCACGGCGAAGCTGATCGACGAGGAGATCCGCCGCATCATCGAGGACGCGGAGCTCAAGGCCCGCACCGTCCTGACCGAGCATCTCGCCGACCTGCACACGATCGCCAAGGCGCTGCTCGAATACGAGACCCTGAGCGGCGACGAGGTGAAGGCGCTGCTGCGGGGCGAGCCGATCCGCGTCGGCGGCGAGGACAGCGCCGGCCCGACGCCGCCGCGTTCCTCGGTCCCGTCGAGCGGCGCTCCGGCGCGCGGCGACAGCGGCCGGCCGCGGCCCGGCCTCGAGCCCGAACCGCAGCCCGGCGCCTAAAGCCTCCTCATGGCGGGCGCGGCCCGCAAGGGCAAGGCGGGGCAGAGCGGCCCGGCCAAACCCAAAACCAAATCAGCTTCCAGAGCCGGCGAACGCGAAAGCGATCGCCGGCTCTATCTTTTTCCGGAAGGCATTCTCTCCGGTGCGGCCGCGCGCGATGCGGTCAAGGCGGGACAGGCCCTGAAGCTCGCCGGCGGGCCATTGGCCTTCACCCATATCGCGCTAATCGAGCGCGATGCGAAGAGGCGCGCATCACAGCCGTTCGGCCTGCCGGCGTTCGAGCGCTGGATGGCGGGTCAGCCACTCGCGCGGCGCCGTGCGCTCGCCAAGAGGCTCGATCAACTCACCGCGGCCCGGCCGCGCTTCGCCGGGCTCGCGATGGACCGGCCGCGGATCATGGGTGTCATCAATGTCACGCCGGACAGCTTCTCCGATGGCGGGCGCTTCCTCGATGCGGGCAAGGCCATCGCCCATGGCGAGGCGCTGGTCGAGGCCGGCGCCGAGATCCTGGATATCGGCGGCGAATCGACCAGGCCCGGCGCGGAGCCGGTCTCGGCCGATGAAGAGATCCGGCGCGTGGTGCCGGTGATCGAGGCCCTGCGGAAGACCGGCATCGCGCTCTCGATCGATACGCGCCATGCGCGCGTCATGGCGGTGGCGGTCGGGGCGGGGGCCAAGATCATCAACGATGTGACGGCGCTCACGGGCGATCCCGACAGTCTGCGCGTCGCGGCCGCGAGCGGTGCCGGCGTCGTGCTCATGCATATGCGGGGCGAGCCGCGCACCATGCAGAAGAATCCGCGCTATCGCGAGGCGGCGCTCGATCTCTACGATTACTTCGCCGAGCGGCTCGACACGGCCGAGGCGGCGGGGCTCTCGCGCCGGCGCATCGCGATCGATCCCGGCATCGGCTTCGGCAAGGCGATCGCGCATAACCAGGACATCCTCAACCGCCTGGCACTGCTCCATGGGCTGGGCTGCCCGATCCTGCTCGGGGTCTCGCGCAAGAGCTTCATCGCCAAGCTCAGCCGAGGCGAGGATGCTGGCCATCGCCTGCCGGGCTCGCTGGCGGCGGCCCTCTGGGGCCTCAAGGCCGGGGTGCAGATGATCCGCGTCCATGACGTGGCCGAGACCGCCCAGGCCGTGGCCGTCTGGCAAGCGCTGGCGGCGGGTGTCCGGCCCGGAAATCCCACGGGGCCTTGATGGGGCCACACTGCTAGACTGTTCTGGTTAGGGGCGAAACGGAATCGACAGGCCTTCATGACGCGCAAACTCTTCGGCACCGATGGCATCCGCGGCAAGGCCAACACCGAGCCGGTCACCGCCATGACCGCGCTCAAGCTCGCCATGGCGGCCGGCGCCGAGTTCACCCGCGGCAGCCATCGACATCGGGTGGTGATCGGCAAGGACACGCGGCTCTCGGGCTATATGCTGCAGCCGGCGCTGACCTCGGGCTTCGTCGCCATGGGCATGGATGTGATCCAGCTGGGGCCGATGCCGACGCCCGCCATTGCCATGCTGACGCGCTCGCTGCGCGCCGATCTGGGCGTGATGATCTCGGCCTCGCACAATCCTTACGAGGATAACGGGATCAAGCTGTTCGGGCCGGATGGCTACAAGCTTTCGGACGAAGTCGAAGCGCGCATCGAGGCGCGCATGGCCGCCCACGAAGCGCTGCCGATGGCGGGGTCCGCCGAGCTCGGCCGGGCCCTTCAGCTCGAGGATGCGCCGGGCCGCTATACCGAGGCGGTCAAGCGCAGCTTCCCCAAATCGCTCAAGCTCGACGGCCTCAAGATCGTCGTGGATTGCGCCCATGGCGCCGCCTACCGCGTGGCGCCGACCGTGCTGTGGGAGCTGGGTGCCGAGGTGGTGGCGATCGGCGTGGCCCCCGACGGCTTCAACATCAATCGCGACTGCGGCGCCACGGCGCCCGCCGTCTTGCAGAGCCGCGTGATTGCCGAGAAGGCCCATCTCGGCCTGGCGCTCGACGGCGATGCCGACCGGCTGATCCTGGTCGACGAGAAGGGCCAGATCGTCGATGGCGACCAGATCATGGCGCTGATCGCGCGTTCCTGGACGGAGCGCGACCGGCTGCGCGGCGGGGCCGTGGTGGCGACGGTCATGTCCAATCTGGGGCTCGAGCGCTTCCTCGCCGGGCTCAAGCTGAAACTGCTCCGCACGCCGGTTGGCGACCGCTATGTGGTCGAACGGATGCGCGCCGAGGGCTGCAATGTCGGCGGCGAGCAATCGGGCCACATCATCCTCAGCGACTATGGCACCACGGGCGACGGGCTGATCGCGGCGTTGCAGCTCCTGGCCGTCATCGTGCGCGCCGGCAAGCCGGTGTCGGAGACGGCACGGCTGTTCCAGCCGCTGCCGCAGCTTCTGAAGAATCTCAAATTCAATGGCGGCCAGCCGCTCGAGCGCGACGAGGTGAAGGCGGCAATCAAAGGCGGCGAGACGGCGCTGGGCGATCGCGGCCGCGTGCTGATCCGCAAATCCGGCACCGAGCCGGTGATCCGCATCATGGCCGAGGGCGAGGACGAAGCGCTCGTCGGCCGCGTGGTCGAGGACATCGCGCAGGCGATCCAGCGCGTCGCGAAGTAGCGGGACCGCTTCATCCCTCGTCGGCTAGATGTCGGTGCAGATCCATCCGCTCGTGGAGAACACGACTGATTTCGAGGCGATTATTCGCGTGCCGATAGAAGATGACATGGCGCCCAGCCAATAGGCTGCGATAGCCAGTTTTGATGTCGTCACGAGCGAGACCCATTTCAGGCGTGTTGGTGAGTTGAATAAAGCGGTCAGCGAGCGCGCTCATGTAACGCTGCTTCTGCTCGGCTCCCCACTGGGCTTCGGTGTAACGGGCGATATCCTCCAGGTCATTCTGCGCGGCCCGCGCGAGGACGAGCGCCGGCATCGTCAGAGACGGGCGAATAACGCCTGAACTTCGTCGTCGTTTGAAAGAATCACTGATCGTCCAGCCGAAAGATCGGCCTCGCCCCGGGCGAGCTCGCCGCGAAGCTTCTCGAGTTTGAGGCGACGAATCTCTTCCTGCTCTTGCATCAGGCGCAGAGCCTCGCGAACCACCTCGCTCGCATTGTTATAGAGACCCGATTCCACCTTCTCGCGGACCAATTCTTCGAGTTTGGGGGTCAAGGAAACATGCATCGAAAGGCTCCGATTGCTCAGCGACATCTAACAATATCATACTTTGTCAAAGTTTGATATCATGAAAATCACTTATACAACAGAGAGATAAGGCTCCGGCGTTGCCACCAGCAGGCCCGCCAGCTCGCCCAAGGCCCGCGCCAGGCAGGCGCGGTCGCTGGCGGCGCCCAGGCAGATGCGCACGGCCTGTTCCTTGGTGCGCGTCACCGCGAAGGCGCCGATCGGCGTGACGGGTGCGCCTTTGGCGGCGGCGGCGATGGCGAAATCGTCGGCGCGCCAGGGATCGGAGAGGCGCAGCCAGCCATGGAGCCCGACGGGATTGGCGCGCCAGCCCATGGCGCCCAGCGCATGACGGGCGAGATTCTGGCGGGCGCGCGCTTCCTGGCGCCGTGCTTCGGCCATGCGATGCGCTGTGCCCTCGGCGATCAGGCGGCGGGCGATCTCGGCCAGGATCGGCGAGGCCATCCAGACGGTCGCCTGCATCGCCGGCAGGAAGCGATCGGTCTGTGCCGCCGGCACCACCAGATAACCGATGCGCAAGCCCGGTGCGATGCATTTGGAAAGGCTGGTCAGGAAGTAGCCCTGCGTCGGCGCGAAGGTCGAGAGCGGCGGCGGCGCGTTGTCGATCAGATAGCCATAGACATCGTCCTCGATGATGGCGACGCCATGACGCTCGGCGATGTCGGCGATCCGGCGACGCCGCTCGACCGGCATCATGGTGCCGGTCGGATTCTGCATCGTCGGCATGCAATAGAGCGCGCGGGGCGAGCCCTGCCGGCAGGCAGCCTCGAAGGCCTCGGGGATGAGGCCTTCCGAATCCATCGCCACACCCTGGATGCGTAAGCGCTGCATGCGCGCCAGCGTGCGCACGCCCGGATAGGTGAGCGCTTCGGTCAGCAGCGTGTCGCCCGGCTCGAGCAGCGTGTTGAAGGCGACCGCGGTGCCATGCTGGCCGCCGCAGGTGACGAGGACGCGTTCGGGTTCGGCGGCGACGCCGCCCAGCGCCACCCACTCGGCGCCGGCCGCCCGATGCTCCGGCCTGCCCTCGTGAGTCTGATAGGCGAGAAGCGCTTCGATGTTCTCCGCCGCGATCGCGGCCATGACGCGATTGATGCTGTCGTCCTGTGGAAGGCGCGGCGCGAAATTATGGCGCATGTCGGCGATCAAGGGCGTGTTCGCCCGATGCTCCGCCTTGCGGCTCATGGCGAAGAGCGCGTTGCTGCGGTCGGGCTGCCCCCGCACATAGGTGCCGCGGCCCACTTCGCCGCCCACCAGCCCGCGCCGCGCCGCCTCGGCATAGGCGCGCGTGATGGTGCCGACCGTGACGCCCAACGAATCCGCCAACGCGCGGTGCGTCGGCAGCTGATCGCCGGCCCCGAGCCGGCCGGCCTCGATATCGCGGGCGAGCGCGTCGGCGATGGCGATGTAACGGGGACCCGTGCGTCCCGCGAGGTCGGGCGACCATATTGTCATCGTGACAATCCACACATTGACGAAGAATTCGAGAGGATTGTATTCATTGGCTGCCGGCACGCAACCCTGATTGTCGTCATGGATGTTCAGGGATCGTCCGCGAAAATTGCAGGGCTCGCGCGAGCGCGCTCCGCAGCTCAAGAAAAAGCGCCCGTGATAAAGAGGCGCCGGGGACGAAGGCGTCCGCAATGCGGAGCCTGCCGCGACTGGATCTCCTCCAGGAGACTGACATGGAATTGGCGATCTATCAGATCGACGCCTTCGCCGAGCGGCGCTTCGCCGGCAACCCCGCGGCCGTGATCCCGCTGCAGACATGGCTGCCCGATGCGACGCTGCAGGCGATCGCGGCCGAGAACAATCTCGCCGAGACCGCCTTTTTCGTGCGCGAGAACGGCAAGAGCGGGCCCGACTTTCACCTCCGCTGGTTCACGCCGACGGTCGAGGTCAATCTCTGCGGCCATGCGACCTTGGCCTCGGGCTACGTGATCTCGACCTATCTCGAACCGGGCCGCACGCAGATGAGCTTCCGCTCGCGCGGCGGCGTGCTGGGCGTGACCCGGCGCGGCGATATGCTGGCGCTGGATTTCCCGATCTACCGCCCCGAGAAGACGGCGATGCCGGCGGGCGTCGAGAAGGCGCTGGGCCGCAAGCCCGCCCAGATGCTGACCGTGCATCAATGGCTCGCGGTCTATGAGAGCGAGGCCGAGGTGGCGGCTCTCGAGCCCGACATGGCGGCGATCGTGGCGCTGGGCAAGGACGGCATCATCGCCACGGCGCCGGGCGAGAAGAGCGACTATGTCTGCCGCTATTTCGCGCCCCATGCCGGCATCCCCGAGGATCCCGCGACGGGCTCCGCGCAATGCGTGACGGTGCCCTACTGGGCCGAGCGGCTGGGCAAGGCGAAACTCACCGGCCGGCAGATCTCCGCGCGCGTCGGCACGTTCCAGTGCGAGCTGAAGGGCGAGCGCGTCGATATCGCGGGGCGCTGCGTCGCCTATCTCGAGGGCAAGATTCATGTCGATTGAGGAGACCCAGCGCGCGCCCGAGCCTCTTCCGGGCGCGCGCTGGACCCAGGATTTCGCGCTGGGCACTTGGCATATCGCGCCGTTGATGGTGGGGGCGGCGCCGTTCGGCCTGCTGATGGGTGCGCTCGCGGCGCATAAGGGATTCGGACCGCTGGAGATGGTGCTGATGAGCGGCACGGTCTTCGCCGGCGCCTCGCAATTCGTGGCGATGGATCTGTGGCGCGATCCGATCCCGATGCTGACGATCATCCTCGCCACGGCGATGGTCAATCTGCGCCATGTGATCATGGGCGCGGCCATGCAGCCCGTGATGGGCCGCTTCGGCCGCTACCAGTCGCTGGCGGCGCTCTTCGTCATGGCCGACGAGATCTGGATCCTGGCGATGCGCCGCGCAGCCCAGGGCAAGCTGACTCCGGCCTATTATTGCGGGCTCGGCGCCGTGTTCTATGTGAACTGGTTGTTCTGGACCGGGATCGGCACCGTCGTCGGCGGCGTCATCGAGGATCCGGCGCGTTACGGATTCGATTTCGCCTTCACCGCCGTCTTTCTGATCCTGATCACCGGCATGTGGCGCGGCCGCGCCAGCGTAGCGCCGCTGATTGCAAGCGCCGTCGTGGCCCTGGCCGCTCATGCCTGGCTGCCGGGCGTCTGGTACATCCTCCTGGGCGGCATTGCCGGTGCCCTCGCCGGCGCCTTCTCGGGCTCGCGGAAATCATGATCATCGATCCGAACGCGCTGCTGACCATCCTCGGCATGGGTGCCGTCACCTATGCCACGCGCGTGGGCGGCTATGCGTTGCTGCATCTTTTTCCAGTTCAGGGACGCCTCAAGGCCGGCCTCGAGGCCGTGCCGGTGGCGATCCTGACTGCGATCATCGCACCCGCGGTGCTGGCGGCAGGGCTGGCCGACGCGCTGGCGGCACTCATCACCGTCCTCCTCGCGCTGCGCTTTCCGATGCTCGTCTCCTTCATCGGGGGCGTCGGTTCGGTGATCCTGTTGCGCTGGTGGCTCGGCTAGGGCGCGGCGGCTATGATGGCGGCCCCCGCCACCGACGGCTCCGGCGACCGACCTTCGTCCCCCATAAAATCCCATGGCTCGCCGCTCCCGCAATCTGCCGCCCTTGACCTCGCTGGTCGCTTTCGAGGCGGCGGCGCGTCAGCGCAGCCTGACGCGCGCGGCCAAGGAGCTCAACGTCACGCCGGGCGCCATCAGCAAGCAGATCAAGGCGCTCGAGACCGAAGCCGGCGTGGCTCTGTTGCTGCGCGGCCATCGCTCGGTCGAGATGACGCCCCAGGGCGAGATCCTCCACGCAGCGCTGACGCGCGGCTTCGGCGAGATCGTCGCGGCTTTCCAACGCATCAAGAGCAGCAGCGGCGGTCATCGCAGCGTGACGCTCGGCTCGACCACCGCCTTCGCCCAGATGTGGCTGATGCCGCGGCTCGGACATTTCTGGCGGATGCATCAGGACATCACCGTCAACCATGTCATCTCCGATTCCAGCCAGGATCTCGGCATGGCGCGCATCGATCTGCGCGTGCGCTATGGCGCGGGCGACTGGCATAACGAGACCGCCATCCGCCTCTTCGGCGACCAGATCTATCCGGTCTGCTCGCCGGAATTCGCCGGCCGCCATCCCGCCAAGGGTCTCGCGGACGTCACCTCGCTGCCTTTGCTGGAGCTCGAAACCGGCGATCCGTCCTGGACCGGCTGGGCCGACTGGCTGAAGGGGGCCGGCGGCAAGGCGCGCTCGCTCACTCTGCGCACCTTCTCGAGCTATGTGGTGGCCCTGCAGGCGGCGCAGGACGGGCAGGGGGTGGCGCTGGGCTGGCACAGCCTCGTGGCGCCCCTGGTCGAGAGCGGAAAGCTGGTGGTGCTGGGCTCGGCCCGGATGGCGGCGGCCCAGGCCTTCTACGTGACCTGGGACGAGCATAAGAGCCTCTCGCCCGAGGCCAGGGTCTTGCGGGACTGGCTGATCTCCTTCGCCCGGCCGGATCCGGAACCGGCCCGGCTGGGTTGAGAAGAACTCAATCCAGCGTCGAAAATTTCTGGCCTTGCCTCCAAGACGCCCTTGGTTTCGGCTGGGGTAACATCGCCTCGTGTGGCGGTCATCGAATCGGGAGCATCGGCAATGTCGGCCCAGACGGGATCAATCCAGGGGATGGAGAGCAGCGCCCTCGAACGGGTGATCGGCCCGGTCGAGACCGCGCGCGGGCTTCCCAGTGCCGCCTATATCGACCCGGCCGTCTTCGCCGTGGAGCGCAACCAAGTCTTTGCCCGCAACTGGGCCTGCATCGGCTTCGCCAAGGACATTCCCCAAACGGGCGATCTCAAGCCGATCGAGCTGTTCGGCCGGCCGATGCTCATGGTGCGCGGCGCCAAGGGCGAGGTGCGGGTGTTCGAGAATGTCTGCCGCCACCGCGGCATGACGCTGGTCGGCGAAGCGCGCAACTGCAACGGACTCATCCGCTGCCCCTATCATTCCTGGAGCTACGATCTCGCCGGCGCCTTGAAGGCGACACCTCATGTCGGCGGCATGGGCCAGAACAGCCATCCCGACGTGAAGCGCGACGAGCTCGGCCTCTTCGCGCTGCGCTCGCATGTCTGGATGGACATGGTCTTCGTCAATCTCTCAGGCGCCGCGGCGCCCTTCGAGGATTACATCAGCAAGCTCGACCGGCGCTGGCAGGAGTTCAGCAGCAAGCCGCTCTATCATGGCGGGCCGGATTCATCGTCGAGCTTCGATCTGCGCACCAACTGGAAGCTCGCGGTCGAGAATTACTGCGAGAGCTATCACCTGCCCTGGGTGCATCCGGACCTCAACAGCTATTCGCGGCTCGACGACCATTACAACATCGTCGAGCCCGGCGCCTTCTCCGGCCAGGGATCGCTGGTCTATAACCCGCAACTCGGCGCCCATGGCGAGAGCTTCGCGCCCTTCGGCGAGCTGTCGAAGCAATGGGAGACCGGCGCCGAATATGCCTCGCTGTTCCCCAATGTCCTGCTCGGCGTGCACAAGGATCATTTCTTCGCGCTGATGCTCGAGCCGGTGGCGCCGGACCGCACCATCGAGCATCTCGAGATCTATTACGCGGCGCCGGCGATGGCTGCTGCCGACATGGCGGAGCTGCGCGCCCGGAACCTCGCCATGTGGCGCAAGGTGTTCCTCGAGGATGTCTCCGTCGTCGAGGGCATGCAGCGCGGCCGCCACGCTGCGGGTTTCGACGGCGGCAAGTTCTCGCCGGTCATGGATGTCCCAACCCATTGTTTCCATGAATGGGTCGCGCGCCAGCTGCTGGCGCCGCCTCCTCCAGGCAGCGGCCGAAGGGCCGCGTGCTAGCCCGGAGCTCCGCGCGCGAAGAGTAGAGGGCGACGGGCCGCCGCTGTATTCTTCCTGGATAGACCCCGAGCGGCGCGGGGTCGGCCGACACACGATCGATGGCCGGCCGAGATCTGCCGCGTTCAGAAGCGTTCCGCCATTGCGCCATTGGCGATGATCGCGCTGCACCACCATAAAACTGGCAATGGGAGGAGATCATGATCGAGAAAACATCGCATCCCTATATTTCAACATTGAAGGCGAAGTTCGCCAGCGGCGAGATCGATCGCCGCGAATTCCTGCGAACGGCGACGCTGCTCGGAGTATCGGCGGCCGCGGCCTACGGATTCATCGGCCGCATCACTGGCAAGGCCGTCGTCGCGCCGGCACGGGCCGCAGCGGCCAAGGGCGGAACGCTGCGCATCGGCAGCCGGATCAAGGCGGTCGACAACCCGGCGACCTATTCCTGGGGCCAGTACGACAGCAATATCTGCCGTCAGGTCTGCGAATATCTGACGCTCACCGGACGGGATAACGTTACGCGCCCTTATCTGCTCGAAAAATGGGAGCCCAGCGAGGACTTGAAAACCTGGACCTTGCGTCTGCGCAAGGACGTGACATGGCATGACGGCCGGCCTTTTACCGCCGAAGACGTCGCTTGGAACCTCAACCATGTCCTGGACGAGAAGACCGGCTCTTCGATGATCGGCCTTATGAAAGGCTATATGCTGGAAGACTACGACACCGGCGAGAAGGACGATGCCGGCAATCCGAAGATGGGCACCCGGTTGTGGTCGGACAAGGCGATCGAAATCGTCGACGACCATACGGTGCGGCTCAATGCCAAGGAGCCGCAATTGGCCGTGCCAGAGCATCTGTTCCACTATCCAATGGCGATCACCGATCCGAAGGAGAACGGCAAGTTCGCCGTGGGATCCAACGGGACCGGCCCCTTCGAGCTCGTGGAGTTCGAGGTGGGCCGCAAGGCCGCCTTCAAGGCACGCACCGACTATTGGGGCGAGGCCCCTAACCTCGAGACGATCGAGATCATCGATGTTGGCGACGATCCATCGGCTGCCATCGCTTCTCTCATTTCCGGGCAGATCGATGGGCTTGGGACTGCAGGGGCGGCACAACTCGATGCACTGAAGGCCGTGTCGCGGCTCACGATGTATCGCGTGTCGACAGCGCAGACTGCAGTCGCCCGCACGAAAGTCACGGAGAAGCCTTTCGACGATCCCCGCGTGCGCAAGGCGATGCGCCTTGCGGTCGACGTCAAGCAGGTGCTGGAGATCGCATTGCTGGGTCTCGGGCTGCCGGCCGAACATCACCATGTCGCGCCTATCCATCCGGAATACGCGAAGCTGCCGCCATCCAATCGCGACGTGGCGGCAGCCAAGGCGCTGCTGGCCGAAGCGGGGCACCCGAATGGCATCGAAACCGAGATCTGGGTCGCCAACGACTACCCCTGGCATGCGGTCGCGATCCAGGCGATGGCCAATCAGTTGAAGGAAGCCAACATCAAGGTCAACATCAAGGTCGTGCCGGGTGCGACATACTGGGATGTGTGGACGAAAGTACCCGTCGGCTTCACGGTCTGGTATCACCGCCCGCTCGGAATCATGGCGCTGGGGTTGGCCTATCGGACCGGCGTGCCGTGGAACGAATCGGGTTACGCCAATCCCGAGTTCGATCGCCTGCTGACCAAGGCCGAGGGCCTCATCGACATCGAGAAGCGTCGCGAAATCACGGCCGAGCTCGAGAAGATCATGCAGGAGGACGGGCCCATCGTCCAACCGGTGTGGGAGGATCTCTACACCTTCATGGACAAGAAGGTGCAGGGCTTCAACATGCATCCCACCGGCTACATCTTCGGCAATGAGCTTTCGGTCCAGAGCTAAGTCCGGCTGTCGAAGGGCCGACCCGGCGATTCTGAATCGTCGGGTCGGCCAGGGTTGCGAACCCCGATCGCGATCGCCGGCCAACGGATATGGCTGGCGACGCGAGCGGGGCTAAGAGCGTCGATCCGGCCTATGATGGGCCCATCCCGGCGGCGGTTGGCATTGGCGCCAGGAAATCTGGAAGACAATCCCGCCAGCCAACGGGCATCATGCCGAAAAGTCTCAGGTATGACGCCTGTTGGCGGCAGCGCGCCCTCCCGGCGGGCGGACCCACCGTGACGGGCAAAGGCCCGGCCGCTGGCCGCGACCCACTGGTGACTTGCCCCCGGGGGCCAATCGGGCTATTCACGCCCGGCCCTTTTTCCAGCCGAAAAGCCCGTTCCTCCCCGTGCAATCCTCCGCCGCAAACGCGCTGCTGCCGACCGGTCTCAGCGACCTGCTGCCGCCCGATGCCGCCTTCGAGGCGGCGGTCGTGGACCGGCTGACGGCGCTGTTCGCGTCGCAAGGCTATGAGCGCATCAAGCCGCCGCTGATCGAGTTCGAGACCAGCCTGCTGGCGGGGGCCGGCGCCGCCATGGCCGAGCATACCTTCCGGCTGATGGACCCGATCTCGCATCGGATGATGGGCCTGCGCGCCGACATGACGCCGCAGGTGGCGCGGATCGCGGCGACCCGGCTCAAGAATTCGCCGCGGCCCTTGCGCCTGTCCTATGCCGGCCAGGTGCTGCGGGTGAAAGGCACCGAGCTGAAGCCGGCGCGCCAGCTGGGCCAGGTCGGCATCGAGCTGATCGGCGCCGAAGGACCCGCGGCCGATGCCGAGGTGATCCTGCTGGCCGCCGAGACTCTGTCGACGCTGGGGCTCGAAGGCCTCACCATCGATCTCAACCTGCCGACCCTGGTGCCGGCCGCGGCCCAGGCGCTGGGCTTCCGCAAGACCGCGATCAAGTCGCTGGTCCAGGCGCTCGACCGCAAGGACGCGGCGGCGGTCGCCGGCCATGCGGGGCGTCACGCGGTGCTGTTCCAGGGCCTGATCGGCGCGGCGGGCCCGGCCCGGCGCGCGCTGGCGGCGCTGCAGCGCCTGGATCTGCCGCCGGAAGCGGCCGAGGAACGCCGCCGTCTGGCCGAGGTGGTCGCGCATGTGTTCCGTGCGCTGCCGAAGCTCCATCTCACCATCGATCCGGCCGAGCATCGCGGCTTCGAATATTACAATGGCGTCGGCTTCAGCCTGTTCGCGCGCGGCGCGCGCAACGAGCTCGGCCGCGGCGGGCGCTATGTCAGCGGCGAGGGCGAGCCCTCGACCGGCTTCAGCCTCTATCTCGACAGCCTGATCCAGGCGCTGCCGGCCCCGGCCGCGACCCGGCGGATCCTGCTGCCGCTCGGCACCGCGCGCGGGGCGGCCGCCAGGCTGCGCCGCGAGGGCTGGATCACGATCGGTGCATTGCACGCCACAGCGGATATGATGGACGAGGCGCACCGACTCCATTGCAGCCATGTCTGGCAGGGGGCCCGGGCCATCCCGGTTGCCCGGTCCGTCGCCAAGACCGGTTCGCGCCGGCGCAAGACCAAAGCATAGCCTTTCGTAAAAACTCCGCCGAACCAACGGGACCAAGAGGGTTGAAGCATGGCCAATGTCGCCGTCATCGGCGCCCAGTGGGGTGACGAGGGGAAAGGCAAGATCGTCGACTGGCTCTCCGAGCGGGCCGACGTCGTGGTCCGTTTCCAGGGCGGCCATAATGCCGGCCATACGCTGGTCGTGGGTGGCCAGACCTACAAGCTCTCGCTGCTGCCCTCGGGCGTGGTGCGCGGCAAGCAGTCGATCATCGGCAATGGCGTGGTGGTCGATCCCTGGGCGCTCTTGAAGGAAATCGAGACCATCAAGGGACAGGGCGTCACGGTCGGCCCCGACATCCTGAAGCTCGCCGAAAACGCGCCGCTGATCCTGCCGCTCCATGGCCAGCTCGACCGCCTGCGCGAAGAGCTGCGCGGCTCGGCCAAGATCGGCACCACCGGCCGCGGCATCGGCCCGGCTTATGAGGACAAGGTGGCGCGGCGCGCCATCCGTGTCTGCGATCTGCTCGATCCCTCGACCCTGGGCGAGCGGGTGGACGATCTGCTGCTGCATCACAACGCGCTGCTGCGCGGCATGGGCGCGCCCGAGATCGATCGCGATGTGCTGCTGGGGCAGCTCAATGAGATCGCGCCCAAGGTGGCGCCCTATGTCACCAGCGTGTGGCAGTGCCTCGATGCGGCGCGCCGACGCGGCGACCGCATCCTGTTCGAGGGCGCGCAAGGCTCCATGCTCGATATCGATCATGGCACCTATCCTTACGTGACCTCGTCGAACACGGTGGCGGCCCAGGCCTCGGTCGGTTCCGGCGTCGGCGTGGGCGCCGTCTCCTATGTGCTCGGGATCACCAAGGCCTATACGACGCGCGTCGGCTCGGGTCCGTTCCCGACAGAGCTCACCGACGAGACTGGCGAGCTTCTGGGCTCGCGCGGCAAGGAGTTCGGCGTGGTGACGGGGCGCAAGCGGCGCTGCGGCTGGTTCGATGCGGTGATGGTGCGCCAGGCCGTCAAGGTCGGCGGCATCGACGGCATCGCGCTGACCAAGCTCGACGTTCTGGACGGGCTGCCGGAGCTGAAAGTGTGCGTCGGCTACAATCTCGACGGCCAGCGCCTCGACCATCTGCCCGCGGGCACGGCGGCGCAGGCGCGCGTGCAGCCGATCTACAAGACCATGGAAGGCTGGTCGGAATCGACCCGCGGCGCCCGCTCCTGGGCCCAGCTCCCGGCGACCGCGATCAAATATATTCGCCGCATCGAGGAGCTGATCGAAGCGCCGGTGGCGCTCCTCTCCACCAGCCCCGAACGCGACGACACCATCCTGGTGCGCAATCCGTTCGCGGATTGACGCGGCCTTCCTGTTCCCGTTCGCCAATATTTCCTTCCTCTCCCCCTCCTGTCTTCAGGAGGGGGAGAGGGTAGGGTGAGGGGGAGTGGTTACGCAGCGACGCTGAGTCAGGATGATGCGCGTGTTCATTTGTAAGAGCGGGTCTGCTTCGAGGCCCCCCTCACCCTACCCTCTCCCCCCACTTCGTGGGTGGAGAGGAAAGAAAGAGAATAAGGTGCGCGAGTTCCCCTCACATCCCCCAGCGCAGCGCCGCGGTATGCACCGGGTGGTCCCACAGCTTCATTAGTTCGTCATCGAGCGCCGTCAGGGTGAGGGAGCAGCCCTGCATCTCCAGTGACGTCACGTAATTGCCGACCAGCGAGCGGGCGATCTTGATGTTCTTGCCCTCGCAGTAGCGCCGGGCCGTGTCATACATGAGATAGAGCTCCATCGCGGGCGTGCCGCCGAAGCCGTTGACGAAGAGGAGGTGCGGCGCGCCCGATTTCGGCTTGAGGTCGCCGTCGATGGCGCTCATCAGCGTGTTGGCGATGGCGTCGGCCTTCTCGAGCTTGACCCGCTTGCGACCGGGCTCGCCATGGATGCCGACGCCCATCTCGACCTCGTCCTCGCCGAGCTGGAAGGTGGGCTTGCCGGCGGCGGGCACGGTGCAGCTCGTGAGCGCCACGCCCATCGAGCGCGTCGCCTTGTTGACCCGCTCGCCGAGCGCCTTGCAGGCGGCGAGATCGGCGCCCTTGTCGCCGGCGGCCCCGACCATCTTTTCCACCACGACGGTACCGGCCACGCCGCGCCGGCCCGTGGTGTAGGTCGAATCCTCGACCGCGACATCGTCGTTGGTGATGATGGTGGCCTGGTCGCCACTGATCATGTCGGCCGCCATCTCGAAATTCATCACGTCGCCGGAATAGTTCTTCACGATGAAGAGAACACCGGCGCCGCCATCGACGGCCTCGGCCGCCGCCACCATCTGATCGGGGGTGCAGGAGGTGAAGACCTGGCCGGGGCAGGCGGCGTCGAGCATGCCCTTGCCCACGAAGCCCGCGTGGAGCGGCTCATGGCCCGAGCCGCCGCCGGAAATGAGCGCGACCTTGCCCTTGATCGGGGCGCCCGCGCGCGCGACGAAGGTCGGGTCCATCCGGACCCGGACGATATCGTGATGCGCCGCCCCGAAGCCGCGCAGGCTCTCGGTCAGCACCTGATCGACGCTGTTGATGAACTTTTTCATGGGCGGTTCTCCCCGGGGTCTGACGCTGCCTGCCTGATTGAAACGTCATCGGCCGGCTTGCCTGTCGAATACTAAACTAAACTAAACCCGAGGCCAATCGGGGCGCCACCGGCCCCCGAGCCAAACGGGTCGCGGCAGGATATCATC
>NZ_JBOHKS010000245.1:0-22922 GCF_050729195.1 Hypericibacter sp. | reverse complement strand
CCATTTCACGAAGCCGGGCAGATCGAGCCCGCGCAGCCCGTATTGCAGCGCGACCAGGATCGGCAGATGCAGCAGATAGACGCCGTAATTGTTGGCGATGAGGCACTCACGCCCGCGTGGGGGGCGGGGCCGTCGTCGATCGCGCAGCGTGACGATCAGTCCCAAGGCCAGCAGCCCCAGAATAAACGTTTCGCCGATGGAGTACAGCCAGGCATGGAGTGTGGCGCCGCCGGCGATGAAGATCGGGACGCCGGCAAGCTCGGCAACGACAACGGCGAGGAAAGCGGCGATGCCGGCCGCGAGAACAGGTTTTCCGAGGCTCGGGGGCAGGGCTTCTGCCCAACCGCGGCGGGCCGCCATGGCGCCGACGAGAAAACAGAGCGCCTCGCGCGGCATGTCGGCCAGATGCACCTGCCAGATGCCGAAGATTGCCCGCCAGTAATAGAGGGGGTAATGCATGCGCATCAGGAAATCGAGATGGCCGATGCCGACCACGACGATCGCGACATTGAGCAGATCGGGCAGCGGCCGCGCGCCTGATGCCGTGGGAGATGCCATCGTCCCCTTGCGTCGCTTCCGACGCCGCCACCAAGCGTCTCCCGCGACATAGACGGCGCTGTAGATCAGGAGAGATTCCAGGAACCAGAGATGGCCCAACTGGTAATCCGGCCAACTCGGCCCCGTCCAGCCCGCGGGGTGATGGCCACCGATGCCGAAATAGATGCGCCAGAGATAGCTGCCGACATCGATCGGGCCGAGCCCGCGGAAATTGACGTAGTAGGCATACATTAAGATCGGGAAGACCAGCAGCAGCCCGATCGGCAACGGGATGCCCAGGCGGATCAACCGTTGTTTGAGATATTCACGCGGGCCATGACGCTCGAGGGCGCGTGGCAACAGATAGCCCGCCACCAGGAAGAACAGCCCCAGCGCCAGCGGACGCAGCAGCGAGAAGAAAGGCTGCAGCCATTCGGCGCGGCTGGCGTCGCTGACATACCACCAATTGCCGCCGCTATAGGCGAGGCTGGCATGGAAGAAGACGATCAGCAGCCCCGCCAGCAGGCGGACATCGTCGAGCCAGCCGAGCCGGCCGCTGCCGACCACGGCCGGTGCTGACGATTGTGGCATGTCCGAGGAGACTGGCTTCAAGCGCCCTGCGGAATCCACCATTCCTCGCCGCGTGGCGTCGACACATATTCCGGCCAGCGATAATGGATCGGCGCCGGGAAGTTGCGCGGCAGGAGAGGCGGTACCCATTGCGTGCCGCCGACCCCGCCGCCGGTGCGCTCGCGGAACTCGGCCTGGGCCGCGGCCACGGTCTGCGGTTCGGTCAACAGATCCACCATGATGCCGCAGATCGCGCGCGCCGCGCTGAAGATCGTCGGATCGATCATGGCCGGATAGCCGCCCATCGCGTTCCAGGCCCAGTTCGGATATTGGAAGCCCGGCTTCGGCGAGGCCAGCATCGGCCGCCCGCAATAGAGCTTCCCGGTCGGGCAATGCCATGTGTATTCGGTGTAGTCGTCCGAGGTGTAGCTCTTCTGCCAGGGCGGCAGGATCGCGCGCGTCCGCGCTTCATCCTCTTCGGGATTGACCAGCTCCGACATGGCCGGGTGCATCGGCTCCGTCATCGGCGTCAGCCCCAGGTTGCGCTGGATCTCGCGGCCGAACTTCTTCGCGTCCTCGCTCCATTGCGGCGCGCCCGCCAGCATCAGATTGGCATAGGTGAGCGTGGCCATGGCGTGGTTCGGCAATCCGGGCCGGGTCTTGGTCACCCATTCCTTGCGCACCGTGCAATGAGTGATCTGCGCCACATGGTCGGCGTTGTTGTCGAGGATGGCAAAGATCCGTTCCTGCATCGCGAGCGTCGGGGAACGGCTGGAATATTGGATCTGGCTGAAATTGGGCGCGAGATTGTCGGCCGTCGCCTGGCCCGCGGCGAGGATTGCCTCGTTGATGGTCCAGGTGCCGGTATGCGGCAGCATCGCCTCCTTGGTCATCTTGCTCGTCATATACATCAGGCAGACGGCATCGATGGCCCCGGGAGCCCGCGCCGAGGTATGGGCGGAAGCCCCGTCGCCCACGCCCATGCCGTTCCAGGTTTCAGGGTGCGGGCATTCGAAGCTGTACATCCGGCTCCAATAGGCACCGCAATGGGTATCCCAGATGGCGGTGTTGGTATGAGAGGGGGTGAAGGCCGGGTGGAAGCTCACCGCCGCATCGAGATGGTCGTAATAGCCATGGGCGGCATGGACCGGCTTCGAGCCGCAGACTTTCTCCGCCGGCTCGCCGAAGATCACGAGGGTGCCCGGAAGCCCGTGCTTCTGCATGGCGGCTTTGGCGGCCAGAATTCCGCCCAGCGCGCCGATGCCGAGCGCCGAATGCGGATCGGTATGGCCGGCGGCATAGCGATGGACGCCGTCGCGCGGCTTTTCGTAAGGCACCGGATCCTGGCTGTTGGCCGGGACCGCGTCATATTCGGCAAAGGTGGCGATCACCGGCTTGCCCTTGCCGAAGGTGGCGCGGAACGCCGTCGGCATGGTGGCGGTGCCTTCCTCGACGTCGAAGCCCTGCTCGCGCAGCAGCTTCACATACCAGGCAGCCGACCTGTATTCGCGCCAGGCGGTCTCGTGGAAGTTCCAGACCTCGGTGTGGCGCTTCGAGAGCCAGCCTTCATGCGCCTTGACCCAGTCGAACGCGGTCTGCTTGGCCATGGTCATGGCCGCTGGGGTCCAGGACCGCGCCGCGGTCTGGCTCGGACGATCGTCGTGCATTGTCGGTCTCCTCAGGGTCTCCCGGTCGGGTTCAGGCCGCGCCTTCGGCCTGGGATTGCGCCCGAAGGCGCCGGGCCCGCAGCCACATCTGCGAGCCGATCACCACTATGGTGAGAAAGATAAGGGTCGTCGCGCAAGCAGCGATGGTCGGATCGGCCTGGTCGCGGATGCCGCTCCACATGCGCCGCGGCAAGGTGAAGATGTTGAGCTTGGAAATGAAGAGTGTCACCACGATCTCGTCCCAGGACGAAATGAAGGCGAAGACGGCGCCGGCCAGCACGCCGGGCGCGATGCAAGGGAGGATCACCATCCGTAATGTTTGTCTCATATCGGCACCCAGATTGCGCGCGGCCTGCTCGAGCCGGAGATCGAAATTGGCGAGCGAGGTCGAGACGGTGATCACGACATAGGGCACCGCCAGCACCGCATGGGCCATGATCACGCCCGGATAGCTGTCGAGCAGTCCGAGATCGACGAAGATGCGATAGAAGGCGAGAGCCGACACGATCGAGGGGATGATGATCGGCAGCAGCACGAACCCCCGCACCAGCTCCGACCAGCGGCTGGCGATGCGCCAGAGCCCGATCGCGCAGAGCGTGCCCAGGCTGGTGGCGATCACGGTCGAGATGACCGCGATGACGAGACTCTGCCAGATGCTCGAGGTCCAATCCGGGTTCGTGAACAGGTTCTCGTAATTGCGCAAGCTGACGCCGTCTTTCGGCAATGTCAGGAATCGGTCGGGCGTCAGCGAGATCGGCGCCGAAACGAAGATCGGCACCAGCAGGAACAGCAGCACGATCCAGGCGCTCGCCAGCACGATCCTGAAGCGCCAGCCATAGCCCTCGCTCATCGCCTGGCCCTCATCACTTGGCCCCGAACATGGTGCGCAGATCGACGACGCGCGACATCACGGCGAAAACCAGGAACACCAGCACCAGCAGCACCATGGCCAACATGGAGCCGACGCCCCAGCGCACGGTCTGCAGAATCTGGACACTGACATATTCGGCGATCATCAGCGTCTTGCCGCCGCCGAGGATCGAGGGCGTGACGAAGAAACCCAGCGTCAGGATGAAGACCAGCAGGCCGGCGCCGGCAATGCCGGGCAGGCTCAACGGCAAATAGACGCGCCAGAAGGATTCGAACGGGCCGGCCCCCAGCCCGCGCGCGGCGCTCACCAGTTTCGGATCGATGCCGCGCAGGTTCGCGTAGAGCGGCAGGACCGCATAGGGAATCATGTAGTGAACCATGCCGATCAGCACGCCCAGCTCGTTGCGCACCAGATGGATCGGCTCGGAGATGACGCCCCAGTCCAGCAGCGCGCGGTTGATGATGCCATTGTCATGCAGCAGCACGACCCAGGAGAAGGCGCGCGCCAGCACCGATACCCAGAAGGGCACCAGCACGAACATCAGGATCCAGATCCGGTGCCGGTCCGTCACATGCGCCATGGCATAGGCGATGAGATAACCCAGCACCAGGCTGATGCCGGTGGTGATGAAGCAGATGCGGAAGGTGTTGCCGAGCATCTTGAGGATGCCGCGGTTGGTGACGAGCCGCTCATAGTTCTGCAGCCCGACCTCGGGATCGGAGAAGCTGATCCAGAGCACCTGGCCGATCGGATAGAGATAGAGAACGAGCAGGAACAGCACGAGCGGCAGGACCAGCACCCAATAGGGATTGATCCGCGAGGGTTGTTTCCCTCGCGGATCCAGTCCTTCCAGGGCGATCGTCCCTGTGCTCGAGCTCATGCTTCCTTCGTGGCCGCCGAAGCGGCCCCCGAAGATCCGGCGATCAGGCCGAGATCATGTCGAGGAAGGCGTTGAGCACGTCGTCGTAATGCTTGGCGAAATATTCGGAATCGAGCGGGACCTGCTTCTTCAGATTCTCCGCCGTACCGGGCGTGATCGCCTTTTCGTCAGCCGACATGAGGTCATAGGTCGCCGGGTTGGCCGGGCCCTGGCCGTAACAACGCATGACTTCGAGCTGCAGCTCCGGGGTCTGGAGATTGGCGAGCCAGCGGTTGGCCCATTCGCGCCCCGCCGGATTGCCTTTCGGAATGACCCAGGCGGCCGGGCAGGCATTGCCCTGGTCGAAGGTCCAGTCGACGCGGCCCTTGCTGTCCTGCTTGATCAGCTGGCTGCGGGTCTGCCAGAGGCTGCCCATGACGACTTCGCCGTCGAGGAACATCTGCTGGCTGGAGGCGCCCGAATCCCAGAACACGATATGGTCCTTGATCTTCTCGATCTTGGCCAGGCCGCGATCGATATCGAGCGGATAGAGCTTGTCGGGTGCCACGCCGTCGGCGAGGAGTGCCGCCTCGATCGCGCCGTTCATGTATTTGTACAGAGTGCGCTTGCCGGGATACTTCTCGACGTCGAAGAAATCGGCCCAGGTCGGCGCCGTCTTGCCGAGCTTCTCGGTGTCCCAGGTCATGACGTAGCTGTACCAGTAGCCCAGCACGCCATAATCATGGGTGTAGGGTTTGATGTAGCCGGCGCGGTCGACGATCGAGTAGTCGATGGCTTCGAGCTCGGCGACGCGGCCCATCCGCAAGACAGAGAAGAAGTCGGCGTCGCAGCAATCCCAGGTGACATTCTTGGCTTCGACCATCGCCTTGATGCTGCCTTCGAGCGGCCCGGAGCCGTCCACCACGACCGGAACGCCGGTCTTCGCGGTGAAGGCCTTGCCGTAGATGTCGCCGGTGCAACGGACGGCATCGCCGCCCCAGTTGGCATGGACGATCTGCTTGGGCTTGCCGGCGGCGAGCAGGTCGCCGGACGACAAGGCAACGGCGCCGGCGCCCGCAAGCGCGCTGGCGGCGAGGAAGGAGCGGCGGCTGATCCGGCCGGCCTTCAGGTTGGCGAGCGCCACCTCGACGGAATCCTGGAGAAAACGTTGTGCAGTCATGAGACCTCCCTAAGCATGTCGGATTATGTTTCTATGCCTCACTGGATGAGGAATGCCGCCCGACTGCGGACTGGCTCGAATCCTATCACTCGTGAGCTTGGAACGCCAAGGGCAGCGGTCCGTTTGGCCGCTCTCGACGAAAGGTAAACCGGATCATGGCGCTGTCCCGCACGCATTGCTGGCCCGAGGGTCATTGGGATTGGCCGATCCATGTCTCGCACAAGCACGGCATCCGCTGCGGCGAGATGATCTTCGTGGGCGGGCAGGTCGATCTCGACAGCGGCGGCAAGGTCCAGCATGCGGGCGATCTCGCCACCCAGACCGTCACCGTCATGGCCAGCCTCGACAAGGTCCTGCGCGGGCTGGGGGTCGATCTGGGCGATCTGGTCAAGTTGATCGCGTTCTACCAGAACGACGGCAGTCGGGACGAGCAGCGGTTCCTGGCGGATGTCGCACGACAATTGCCGGCCGGCGGGCCGGGCCCCGTCATCACGGCGGTGCCGCTGCCGGCCCTGGCCTATCCGGGGATGCTGGTCGAGATCGAGGCCGTGGCGATGCGGGGCGCCGATGGGCGCCGGCTGGAGCGCCAGGGCATCGCGCTGCGCGGCACGGCCCCCTTGCCGGCGCCGCTCTCCCACGGCCTGCGTTGCGGCGAAATGATCTTCGTCGGCGGTCTCAGCGCCGTCGACGAGAACGGAGCCGTGATCGCCAAGGGCGACATCGTCCGCCAGAGCCAGATCGTGATGGACCGCATCGGCGAGGTGCTGCACGGCTTCGGCGCCGCGCATGACGATGCCGTCAAGATCAACACCTACTATGCCGGCGGCGGTCAGTTCGCCGATTGGGAAGGCGCCGCGCGCGTCCGGGCGCGCTATTTCAACGAGCCGGGCCCCGCTGCGACCGGCATGCCGCTGCCGCGCCACGCTCTGTCCGGCGTCATGACGCGCAGCGAGATCACCGCGATGCTCGGCAAGGATGGCCGCCATCTGCCGCGCAGCCATGTCTGGCCCGAAGGTCATTGGGACTGGCCGATCCATCTTCCCTACAAGCACGGCATCCGCTGCGGGCCGATGATCTATCTGGGCGGTCAGGTGGCGCTCACGCCCCAGGGCCAGGTGATCGAGCCCGGCGAGCTGGTGGCGCAGACCAAGATCGCAATGGAGAATATCGGGCGCGTGCTCGCGGGCTTCGGCGCCGGGTTCGACGATGTCGTCAAGGTCACGGCCTTCTATGAAGGTGGTGCCTCGGCCGACCAGCTGCACAAGAATCTGAGCGTGCGGTCGGCCTGCTTCACCGAGCCCGGTCCCGCCACGACCGGGATCCCGCTGCCCTTCCTCGCCTATGAGACGATGGTGATCGAAATCGAGATCGTGGCCATGCTCGGCTAGGCCGGGCATCGCGCGCGATCCGGCCGCGGCCTTAGATCCGTTCAATCGTCCGTCACCACGACGGCAGCATCGGCATCCCAGCCGAGCCAGACCTGCATCTCGTTCTTCGGCTCGAGCTTCATGCGCCAGGCGGGGCAGCGCACGGCCAACTGCCCCAGGCTCGCGGTCGCCACCGTGAAATGGAAATCGCTGCCGAAATAGTTCCAGCTCGTGACCCGGCCCTGGGCCCGGTTGGTCGCGGCCGATGAGGCATCGCTCGCGATCGCGATCTTTTCCGGCCGCATCGCCAGCAGGACCTCGCCGCCGGCAGCCGGTATCGATGTCGCCTTCTGCCGGAAGGTCTCACCGCCCACGGCATAGGTGAAGCCGCCTTCGGCAGCACCGCTGACCCGGCCCTTGATGAAATTGCTTTCACCCAGGAATCCGGCGACGAAGCGCGTCGCCGGGCGCTCATAGAGATCGGCCGGGCGGCCGGTCTGCACGAAGCGGCCGTCGCGCACGATGGCGATGCGGTCCGACATGGACAGCGCCTCTTCCTGGTCGTGCGTCACATAGACGAAGGTGGTGCGGATGCGTTCATGGAGCTGCTTGAGCTCGATCTGGACCTCGGTCCGGAGCTTGCGGTCGAGCGCTCCCAGCGGCTCGTCGAGCAGCAGCACGTCCGGCGTGAAGACCAGCGAGCGCGCCAGCGCCACGCGCTGTTGCTGGCCGCCGGAAAGCTGGCGCGGCATCCGATCGGCGAGGGACGTGAGCTGCACCAGCTCCAGCACGCGGCCGACCTCGCGCTTGATGTCCTCCGCCGGCCGGCGGCGCACCTTGAGCGGGAAGGCGACATTGTCGAACACCGACAGATGCGGAAACAGGGCATAACCCTGGAACACCATGCCGAAATTTCGCTTCTCGGGCGGCAGATGGGTGATCGCCTTGCCGTCGAGCAGGATCTCGCCGGCCGAGGGCGTGGTGAAGCCCGCGATCATCATCAGCATCGTGGTCTTGCCCGAGCCCGAGGGGCCCAGCAGCGTCAGGAATTCGCCGCGCGCGACCTCGAGGTCGACATTGTCGACGGCGCGCACGATCCCGTAATGCTTGGACACCCCGCGAAAAGCGAGCCCGCGCGCGGCCGCCTGTGGAATCGACGTCGGATTGGTCGCAGTCGCTGTCCCCTGCACCGGCGCAGCCTTCTCCCTTGCTATCGATCTGCCACGGCCGGGCCTCTAACGGGCCTGTTCCCCGGCAAACCTTTCGTCCTCGGCCGGCAGGGCCTTAGACCGGATCGCGGCGCAGCGCTTGTGCCATGCAATGCACGCCGCCGCCGCCCATGGTGAACATGGTCATGTCCGGATCATAAACCGTAAATCCGGCGGCGCGCAGCGTCTTGTTCAGGTCTTTCGACTGTGCGGTCGAGATGATCTTGTTGTCGCCCAGCGACATCACATTGCAGCCGAGGCCCATGGTGTCGCGGTAGTTCACCGGGATCATCTCGATCTTCTTGGATTTGAGCCAATCGAGGACCCAGTCCTCGGTGGTGTCGGGGCAGACCGCCGCCAGTTTCGGCGCCAGCATGCAGACCATCAGATCGATATGGACGTAATGCTCGGCGATGGGGGCGAGCTTGACCTCCCAGCCCTTCTCTTCCATCCAGCCCTTCACCTGCAGCGCCGCCGGTTCCTGGGTGCGCTCGCCGCAGAAGCCGATCAAGACGGTGTTGGGCTCGATCACGTCGAAATCGCCGCCCTCGAAGGCCGAGGCCGTGATCATCTTGAAGATCGGGATGTTCTTCGACTGGTAGAAGTTGATCACCGGGGCATATTCGCCGCGCCGCCACCATTGATGCATCTGGGTGACGACCGCGCCGTAAGGCGTCATGAAGCTCGAATCGCGCGCATAGACTTGGTAGGGCAGCGCCTCGTCGGGCTCGAGGAAATGCACCTTGCTGCCGCCTTCCTCATAGGCCTGGACCATTTCGCGATGCTGGCGCATGGCGAGCTGCCGGTCGAACTTGGCGCCGGAGCGCAAGGTGGCCTTCGAGATCGAGCTGGTCGGCAGCCATTTGAAATTCACCGGCTCGCAGAGCAGCACGTCATGCAGCCGGCCATATTCAGAATTCACGCCCCAGGCCTTGCCGCCGCCATTTGCCGTTGTCATGGCCGTTCTCCCGCTGAGTGGTCTCGTTATCTGCGATCCTATGGCTTGAAAAACTCTCTCGCAATGGACAAAGATTGGCGTGTCTTTGTGAGAAAATATAACCGAGGCCAAACTCCATGCCGCGCCGCCTGCCGCCGCTGAACCCCTTGCGCGCCTTCGAGGCCGCGGCTCGCCATGGCGGGATGACCAAGGCCGCGAGCGAGCTCAACGTCACCCATGGCGCCATCAGCCATCAGGTCCGGGCGCTGGAGGAGGCGCTCAGCGTCGAGCTGTTCGAGCGCCGCGGCCGGCATCTGGCGCTGACGCTCGCGGGCCAGCAGCTGCTGCCCTCGGTGCAGCAGGCGCTCGATCTCATCGCCGACGCGTCGGCGCGCCTGTCGCGGCCCGATCTCGACGGCCGCCTCACCATCAAGCTGCCGATCGCCTTCGCCTCGAAATGGCTGCTGCCGCGGCTGGCGCGGTTTCGCGACGCCTATCCGCAGATCGAGCTGTCGCTGCTGCCCTTCCGGCCCGGTGCCCGCGACCGCACGGAGGAAGCCGATCTCACGATCGATTACGGCCGCGGGCCCTGGAAGCGGAAATGGACCCGGCTCATCGCCAGCATCGATCTCTTCCCGATCTGCAGCCCGCGGCTGATCAATGCCGCGGCGCCCTTGCGCGAGCCGGCCGACCTCGCCCAGCACACGCTGATCCATGACGATGACGGCACCGCCTGGGCCAACTGGCTCCTCGTCGGTGGCGTCGAGGGCGTCGATGCCAATTCCGGAATCCGCATGGGCACGGCGCTCCTGAGTATCGACGCGGCGGTGCAGGGGCTGGGCGTGGCGCTGGGCGACAAGGCGATCGCGACCGAGGAGCTGGCGACGGGGCTCTTGGTGCGGCCCTTCGGCCTCGGTGTGCCCGCCACCTCCTATTATTACCTGGTCTGCGATCCCGACGAGCTGCAGGTGCCGCGCGTGCGCGCCTTCATCGACTGGCTGCTCGACGAGGCGGGCCAGAGCTTCGCGCGGCCGAGCTGACGCCGGTTCAGGCCGTGCGCCGTCGCCGGCTGCCCAGCGTGAAGGCCATGAGGGCGAGAATGGTCAGCACCCCGCCGCCATATTGGATCAGCGAGAGATGCTCGCCCAGCACCAGCACCGCGAAGGCGATCGTTACCACCGGCTCGATGTTCATCATCATCGCGACCTGCATGCCGGTGATGCGCTGCAGCGCCAGGAACCAGAGCATATAGCCGGCGATGTAGCAGGAGACGGCGCCCGCGGCCGCGAGGCCGCCGACGGCACTGCCGGGAAGGCCCCAGCTTCCGGTGAAGGGCCCAAGCAGCAGCACCAGCGGCAGGAGCCAGAGATTGGTGAAGAAATTCATGGTGAGCGGTGGATCCTGCGCGATCGCCCGGCCGCCGAAGACGCTGGTCGAGGCCACCGAGAAGGCGGCCGCCAGCGCCCAAGCGATCCCACGCCAATCCAGCGCGGCGAACGTCGGTCCCATCGCCACCGCCAGGCCGATGAAGGCAAGCACGATGGCGGCGCTCTTGCCGAGCGTCAGCCGCTCGCGACCGGTGATGGCGCTCATCAAGCCTGCGAGAAGCGGGCTGGTATAGAGGATCAGCACCGCGAGCGAGACGGGGATGAAGGCGACCGAGCTCAGATAACCGACCGACATGCCGTAGGCCGTGAGCGACAGCCAAAGGCTGTTGATCAGCCCGTGACGCGACAGCCGCAGCTTCTGGCGTCGGGCGAGCAGCAGTGCGAGCGCGACCAGCGCAAAAGCAGCCGTGCGCAGCGTGACGATCATCAGCGGCGTCGAGCCGCTGTCATAGGAGATGCGCGAGAAGGGCGTGATGAAGGCGAAGGCGGTGGCGCAGCCGATGATGAAGGCGAAGCCCACGCTCTCGTGCCGGTGCAGATCATGCGCGGCCTGGGCGGCCAGGCCGGCGGATTCGGACGAAGAGGCGGGGGCGGTCATCGAGGTTCCCGAGCGCAACCGCCGGAAGTCCGGGCGACTCCGGCAAGCTATTGATCTATCGGGCCAGATTGACGCTGTCCAGGGCTCCGACCGGCTGGACGGGCCGCCGGTCGGATGCCATAGTGGCCCCCCAAAAAGAGGGGCGCCCCACCAGGGCAGCCCCTGTTTTGATGAATGAGACCGACAGCCTTTCTTCCGCGCTTAAGGAGCGCCTGATTGAGCGATGAGCCTGGGTACGCGTCTTTACACTCTGCTCTGGGGCGTGCCGGTCGGCACCGACCGCTATGGCAATCGCTATTTCCGCGGCAAGCGGCTCCTGCACAACCGCGAACGGCGCTGGGTGCTCTATAACGGCGCGCCCGAGGCCTCCAAGGTTCCGCCCGAATGGCATGGCTGGCTGCATGGCAGCCCGGTTCCGCCGCCGACGGGCAACGAGCCGCATCGTCCCTGGCAGAAAGAGCATGAGCCCAACCTGACCGGCACGTCGCTCGCCTACCGTCCGCCGGGCCATGTGCTCGAAGGCGGCCAGCGCGCGAAGGCCAGCGGCGATTACGAACCGTGGGTCCCCAACTGACATCGCTCTTGCGGAACGGAACATCGATCTCGGCGGGTGCGATGCCCGTTCGGACGCCGCGAAGGGGCGTGGCATGAAGCGCAATGCAATCGAAACGATGATGGGTGCGGTGGTGCTGCTGGTGGCGGCGACCTTCCTCGCCTTCGCCTATAGCAGCAGCAATGTGAGCCGCGTCGAAGGCTATGAGCTGCTCGCGCGCTTCAATCGCGTCGACGGCATCGCGCCGGGCAGCGAAGTGCGCTTGAGCGGCATCAAGGTCGGCTCGGTGCTCTCCACCCATCTGGATCCGTCGACCTATCTCGCCGAGGTGCGGATGAGCATCCTCAACGACGTCAAGCTGCCGACCGACAGCTCGGCCCGCATCCTCTCCGACGGACTGCTGGGCAGCCCTTACATGGCGCTCGAGCCGGGGGCCGACGAGGCCATGATTCCGCCGGGCGGCGAGATCAAGAAGACCCAGGATCCGCTCAACCTGGTCGATCTGATCGGGCGCTTCATCTTCAGCTCGACCAATTCGAGCTCGTCGGGCTCCTCCACGCCGCCGAGCTCGAACCAGCAATAGGCGCTGGTTTCATGCCGGCCGACCAGGATCCCAAACCGACCCCCTCCCAGCATTGGGATCCCGCGCGCTATCAGCGCAATGCCGGCTTTGTGCCGGTGCTGGGCGCGCCCGTCCTCGAGCTTCTGGCGCCGCAACCGGGCGAACGCATCCTCGATCTGGGCTGCGGCGACGGCGTGCTGACGGAGAAGCTGGTCGCGGCCGGGGCCAGGGTCGTCGGCGTCGATGCGAGTGCCGAACAGATCGCCGCCGCCCGCGCCCGTGGGCTCGATGCGCGCGTCATGAGCGGCGAGGCCCTGACCTTCACCGGCGGGTTCGAGGCGGTGTTCTCGAACGCGGCGCTCCATTGGATGAAGCAGGCCGATGCCGTCATCGACGGTGTCTGGCGGGCGCTCGAGCCGGGCGGGCGCTTCGTCGCCGAGATGGGCGGCGGCGCCAATGTCGCGGCGATCATGGCGGCGCTGGTGGCGGCGCTCGACCGGCGCGGGCTCGACGGGCTCGCGGCCGTGCCGTGGTTCTTCCCGAGCATCGAGGATTACGGGGCGAGGCTCGAGCGGCGCGGTTTCAAGGTACGGACCATCGGGCTCATCGAGCGGCCGACACCGCTGCCGGGCGCCATGGCGGGATGGCTCGAGACCTTTGCCGAGAGCTTCATCCGCCGCCTGCCGGAGCCCGATCGCGCCGCCTATGTCGCCGAGGTCGAAGCCGCCCTGGCATCGAAACTCCGCAATGCCGAGGGCCAATGGCATGCCGACTATGTACGGCTCCGGTTCGCTGCCGAAAAGCCTTGATTGATCAATGATTAACGCCAGCAGGCGGCCCTTCTCCGGAGGGGCCGGGCTTGCTATGGTGACGCCAGACGCCCATCTAGAGTTCGGGCAAGGCATCGATGAACCAACCGATCAAGCGCAACCTGCAGGGACCGGCATTTCCCACCTGGCGTCAGCCGGACGGGAAGGTGGTTTCCTGCACGGAAAAGATCAAAGTGCTGAACGAGAATCTGTCCGAGATCCGCCAGCTCGCCCAGGACGCGCTCGAAGACGCGATCCTGATGGGTTGCGACGAGGAACAGGTGCGCAAGGTGCTGAACGATCTCGTCGTCTCGCTCGAAAACCCCTATCGCAAGCGCAAGTGAAGCCCGGCCCCCATCCTGACGCCAGCGCCGCTCCCGGCCGCGCTCTTCTCCTCTTGTCGTTCCTCGCCTTGACGGTGCCGATGGGTCTCGGCATCGCGAAGGCGATGGCCGATCCGATGCCGATTGCCGTGCTGCGCACGCTCGACAAGGTGACGGCGCGCGTCAACACGATCCAAGTGCCGGTCGGCAGCTCGACCGAGTTGGGGGCGCTGCAAGTGACGGTCCGGGCCTGCGACAAGCGCCCGCCCGAAGAGACGCCGGAAAGCGCCGCCTTCCTGGAGATCCAGGAGACCAAGGAAGGCGAGCCGTCGAAGACGGTGTTCTCGGGCTGGATGTTCGCCTCGAGCCCCTCGCTCTCGGCGCTCGAGCATCCGATCTACGATATCTGGGTCGTGGATTGCGTGAAATCCGACACCAGCGAGTCCGGCACCACGCCGTAGAAACGGGTCGGCGCCGGAATGGCGGCGGCGAGCTGGCGCTGATATTCCGCCCGGCTGATCTCGATGGCGCCGAACTGCTTCAGATGCTCGGTGACGAACTGCGTGTCGAGCAGGCGGTAGCCGCCGACGCGCAGCCGCAGCACCAGATGGACCAGTGCCACCTTGCTGGCGTCGCGCGCCCGGCTGAACATGCTTTCGCCGAAGAAGGCGCCGCCCAGCGAGACGCCATAGAGCCCGCCGACCATCTTGCCGTCATCCCAGGTTTCCACGCTATGCGCATAGCCCAGCTCGAAGAGCTGGCGCATCAGCCGGAGGATATCCTGGTTGATCCAGGTCTCGTTGCGCCCGGGCGTGGCCTCGGCGCAGGCCATCACCGTCTCGGTGAAGGCGCTGTCGCAGCGCACCTCATAGCGGTTGGAGCGGACGGTGCGGGCCAGGCGGTGGGGCAGGTGGAAGCGATCGAGCGGCAGCACGCCGCGGCGCTTCGGGTCGATCCAATGCAGCTCGGGATCTTCGCGGCCCTCCGCCATCGGGAAGACCCCGCAGGCATAGGCGCGCAGGAGCATGTCGGCGGTGATGCGTTCCCGGCCGCTCACTCAGGGCCTCGCGCCTTGCTGTCGTTCAGACAAATCCGTCCCAGGCCTCAATCCTTCGGTGCGACGAACTTCTCGAGCCAGCGGATGTCATAGTCGCCATTGATGAAGTCGGTTGCGCCCACCAGCTTGCGGTGGAGGGGAATGCTGGTATCGATGCCGCCGATCACGAACTCCTCGAGCGCGCGGCGCAGCCGCATCAGGCATTCGTTGCGGCTGGTCCCATGGACGATCAGCTTGGCGATCAGGCTGTCGTAATATTGCGGCACGCGGTAGCCGCTATAAAGCGCGGAATCGACCCGCACGCCCAATCCGCCCGGCGCATGATAGTCGGTGACGCGGCCCGGCGAGGGCGCGAAGGTGTCGGGATTTTCGGCGTTGATACGGCATTCGATCGCGTGTCCGGTGAAAGTGATGTCTTCCTGCTGGAAGCTCAGTGGCGCGCCGGTCGCGACCCGGATCTGCTCGCGCACCAGATCGATGCCGGTGATCATCTCGGTGACCGGATGCTCGACCTGGAGGCGGGTGTTCATCTCGATGAAATAGAACTCGCCATCCTGGAACAGGAACTCGATCGTGCCGGCGCTGCGATAGCCCAGGCGGCGCATGGCCGAAGTGGCGATCTCGCCGACCTTCTGGCGCTGCGCGGCATTGAGTGCCGGCGAGGGCGCCTCCTCGAGCACCTTCTGATGGCGGCGCTGCAGCGAGCAGTCGCGCTCGCCCAGATGCACCACATTGCCATGGGCGTCGGCCAGGATCTGGATCTCGATATGGCGCGGGTGGGAGAGATATTTCTCCATATAGACCGCGTCATTGCCGAAATTGGCCTTGGCCTCGGAGCGCGCGAGGCTCAGCGCCTCGCTCATCTCGGCGCGCGAATTGGCGACCTTCATGCCCTTGCCGCCGCCGCCCGCCGCGGCCTTGACCAGGATCGGATAGCCGATGCGTTCGCCCAGCTCCATGGCCTCGGCATCGTTGGTGACGGCGCCGTCGGAGCCCGGCACGACCGGGATGTTGAGCGAGCGCGCCGCGTCCTTCGCGGCCACCTTGTCGCCCATCAGCCGGATATGCTCGGGCGCCGGGCCGATGAAGGTGAAGCCATGCTCCTCCACCATGCCGGCGAACTGCGCATTCTCCGACAGGAAGCCGATGCCGGGATGGATGGCGTCGGCGCCGGTGATGGTCGCGGCCGAGAGGATCGCCGGGATGTTGAGATAACTCAGGCGCGAGGGCGGCGGGCCGATGCAGACCGTCTCGTCGGCCAGGCGCACATGCATTGCGTCGGAATCGGCGGTCGAATGGACCGCGACGGTGCGGATGCCCATCTCGCGGCAGGCGCGATGGATGCGGAGCGCGATCTCGCCGCGATTGGCGATCAGGACCTTCTCGAACATGCCCGTTCCAAAACCGGTTGGCCTGCCGTCCTGCCGCTCAATCGATCACCATCAGCACTTCGCCATATTCGACCGGGCGCCCGTCCGCGACCATGATCTCGCGAACAGTACCGCCAACGTCGGCGGGAATCGGGTTCATCACCTTCATCGCCTCGATGATGAGCAGGGTCTGTCCCTTGGCCACGCGGTCGCCGACCTTGACGTAGGCGCTGGCGCCCGGCTCGGCCGAGAGATAGACGGTCCCGACCATGGGCGAGGTGACGGCGCCGGCCGGTGGGCCGTCGGCGGCTGTCTTCACCGCCGCCGCAGCAGCCGGTGCTGCCGCTGCCGGGGCGGGCGCCGCGGCCGCTGCCGCCAGCATCTGCTTGTTCACGCGGATGCGCTGGGGCCCGTTCTCATACTCGATCTCGGTGAGGCCCGTCTGCTCCAGCAACTCGGCCAGCTTGCGGATCAGCGCCTCGTCGACGTCGAATTTCGCCATTACGTCTCTTCCTGGGTCTTGAGCGTTGTCGCCATCCCGTCGAGCGCCAGCAGATAGCCTTGCGCGCCCAAGCCGCAGATGACGCCGGTCGCGGCGAGGCTCACATAGGAATGATGCCGGAATCGCTCGCGACGATGGATGTTGGAGAGATGGACCTCGATGATCGGGAGGTCCGTCGCCGTCAGGGCGTCGAGCAGCGCCACCGAGGTGTGGGTGTAGGCGGCCGGGTTGATGATGATCGCGGCATGGCTGTGCCGTGCCGCCTGAATCCAATCGACCAGCTCGCCCTCGTGGTTGGACTGGCGGAAATCGACCGCCAGGCCCAGCTCCTTCGCCCGCTTCTTGCAGCTCTTCTCGATGTCCGCGAGTTTGGTCCGGCCATAGATCGTGGGCTCACGCTCGCCAAGGAGGTTGAGGTTGGGCCCGTTCAGGATCAGGACGGTCGGGGTTTTGGCCAAGGGGCTGGATTTCCGCAAATCTAACGGCTGAATGAGCCCTTATAGCATGGGACCGGAATGGCGCAACTTCGCGCCGGAAGCCGCGTTAACCCACAGCCTTCGCTGGAAAATCGGGCTTTTTCGGGGCCGGGTGGATGGGGAAGCCGGCGAGACCGCGACCGCCATCCCGCCCCCGAGTCCCCTCAGCCGCCCATCGACATGCCGCCATTCACCCGGATCACCTGGCCGGTGATGTAGGCGGCATCGTCGGAGGCGAGGAACGACATGGCGGCGGCGATCTCCTCCGGCTTGCCGTAGCGGCGCATCGGCACCAGCGTCAGCGCGGCCTCGAGCCCGGCGGCATCGATCTCGCCCAGCATCTCGGTGGCGATATAGCCGGGTGAGACCGCATTGACCGTGACGCCATGACGCGCAACCTCGGCCGCGATCGGCCGCATCATCGCGGTGATGCCGCCCTTGGATGCGGTGCAGACCGAATATTTGTTGCCGCCGAAATCGGCGATTTCGGTGATGCAGGAGCCGGTCGCGATCAGCCTTCCATGCTTGCGGTCGATCATGTGCGGCAGCACCGCGCGCGAGACATTGAAGAAACCATGGAGGTTGCTCTCGATGGCGCGGCTCCAGTCCTCGTCCGTGCTCTCCACGAAGGACCGGTCGATCACGATGCCGGCGTTGGAAACCAGGATGTCGACCTTGCCGAACGCCTTGGCGGTCTCGGCGACGAGCTTCTCGGCCTCGGCACGCTTCGACACGTCCGCTGGCACCACGATCGCTTCGCCACCCGCCTGCCGGATCTCGGCCGCCACCGCCTCGGCCTTGTCCACCGTCGAGACGCAGTTGATGCAGACCTTGGCCCCGTCCGCCGCGAAACGCAGCGCGATGGCCTTGCCGATCCCGCGCGAGCTGCCGGTAACGATGGCCGAACGGCCCTCGAGCTTTCTCATGAGAATCCTCCCTGGCGTCATGCCGGATCGTTCCTGCCGGCTTCGCCCACGCAGGCTAGGAGGATGACCGGGATCGCGCAACCAGAGGACCGTCCAGCCCGCCTCAGCTCGGCTGGCGGGCCTGCTGGATCAACTGCTTCATCTGGTCGATCGAGATCGCGCCGCCGACGAAATGGGCGCCGAAGAAGAAGGCCGGCGTCCCGTCGATATTGAGCGCCTGCGCCAGCTCATGGACCTGCTTCAGCTGATCCATGATGGCGGGATCCTCCATGTCGGCCTTGAGCCGCACGACGTCGAGCCCGGCGCCTTGCGCCAGCGACAGGATCTCGTCGTCGGTGAGCTCGCCTTTCTGGGCGATCAGCGCCTCATGCATCTCGCGATATTTGCCCTGCTTCTGGGCCGCGAGCGCCGCCTTGGAGGCGACCAGCGATTCCGGCCCGAGGATCGGGAATTCCTTATAGACGATGCGCAGATCCGAATCGCTCGCCAGCAGGCTGGCGATGTCCGGCGCTACGCGCTTGCAATAGGGGCAGCGATAATCGAAGAACTCGACGATCGTCACGCTGGCATTGGCCGGTCCGATGCTGGGGCTGTTCGGGTCGGCATAGATCGCGTCCTTGTTGGCCGCGACCGCCGCCATGCGGGCGCTGTCGCTGGCGTTCTCGCGCTGCTTGTCGAGGGCCTGCAGCGCGCCCACGACCAGTTGGGGTTCGTTCGTCAGGGTGTCGCGCACGACCTGGCGGAGCGCCGCGTCGTCGGTCTTCATCATGCCCATATGGCTCAGCCCCATGACGACGGCGAGCGCCGCAGCGGCGCCGATCAGGGCGGAGAAGACGGCCAATCCAATCAGACGCATCGGAGACGGACTCCCAATCGGGCATGGAGGGCGGAAGGCGGCGGATTATCGGCGGCGGGCCCCGGTCAAGGCAACCCCGAAGCGCCGCTCCAGGATCACGGTCGAGAGAGCCTCCTCAGTCCTGATCCTGGCTCAGCTGGAACAGGATGTCCTCGGCGCGAAGCGCGCCCGGCGAGCCCGGTGTCAGCCCGTCCTGGGCCCGGCGCGCATATTCCTTCGCCTTCTTGTCATTGCCCTGGAGCATGGCGATCTCGGCCTGCGCCAGGGCCACCATCGGCAGCTGGCTGTTGCGCCCATAGGCGACCGTGAGGAGCCGCCAGCCCTGGATATTGGCGGTTTCGAGACCGGTGGCGACTTCGAGATGCTGGATCGCCTCGCCATTGGCGGTCGGGTCGTTGGTCTCGATCAGGCTCTCGGCCAGGCCGATGCGCAGCAGCGGCGAATCCGGCGCCAGCTTGACCGCCTGTCGATAGGCCTCGACGGACTCCGCCGTGTGGCCGTTCTCGAACAGCATCTGGCCCTTCAGCTCTTTCAGATAGGGATTGTCCGGCTCTTCTTCGATCAGCATATCCACGGCGGGCGTGGCTTTGGCGAGGTCGGCCGCCCGATACCAGGCGATGGCGCGCGCATACCGCGCGGCGAAGCTGGTGTCGTTTTCGGGGTAGGCCTTCATGATGTCATCGAGCGGCTCCATGAAAGCCACGATCTTGGCGCGGATGCGACGCTGATCCTCTTCGAACTGGGGGTTCAGGGGCGCGTTGGTGAAGGGCGATGTCGCCATGTATTGCTGAATGTGATCCATCCGCTGCTGCGTCATCGGATGGGTCTGCAGGAATGGATTCTCGCTCGCAAATCCCGTCAGCACCGCGTCCTTCTGCAGGATGTCGAACATCTCATACATGCCGCGCGCCGATTGGCCGGTCGCGTCGAGAAAGCCGAGCCCGGCGGAATCCGCCGACGCCTCTTGCGTCCGGGTGTATTTGAGCAATTGCGTCGTGGCGACACCAGGTCCCACCAGCACGCCCGCGCCGGCAGCACCCGGCTGGCCGGAAGCGATGCCGGCGCCGATGCCGAGCACCATGGCAATGATGGATTCGATGGTGGCGGCGCGCTGGACGTCCTTCGAGCGGACCAGATGGCCGCCCGCGATGTGGCCGGTCTCGTGCGCGATGACGCCGATCACCTGGTTGGCGGTCTGCGCGCGCACCAGCAGGCCGGTATGGAGGAAGAGATTCATCCCGCCGGCGACGAACGCGTTGATGCGCGGGTCGTTCACGATATAGATATGGATCGAGGCGGGGTCCAGCCCGGCCGCCACAAAGATTGGCGTGGTGTAATCGCGCAGGTAAGCTTCGATCTCGGCGTCGCGGATCAGGCTCGGGCCGCCCGCGGCGACGGCCATTGACGGCGCGAACGCATACCAGGCTGCGACCAACGTCACCAAGTATTTCAGGAACCGCATGATGCGCATGACCTTATCCGACGCACTGACAAATGGGAACCGCCGGGGCGTGCGGCAACGGGTCCTGATTCGCGCGGGAAGCGCGCTCATCGGCGTCACAACCCTGCTGTTGCTGGCATCCTGCGAGCCGCCCAAGCCGCCGGGAATGATCGGCAGCGTCAGCGGTTTCGCCGGTGCGGCCGTGGCTGACGAGCCGCGCGCGGCGGTGGTGGCCCGGGACGTGCTTTCCGCCGGCGGCAGCGCCGCCGATGCCGCCGTCGCCCTCTATTTTGCACTGGCCGTGACCATGCCTTCGACCGCCGCGCTGGGCGGGGGCGGGGTCTGCATTGTTCATGACGCCGACAAGAAGACCACCGAGGTTCTCGACTTCCTGCCGCGGGCGGCACCTGACGGTCGCATCGCAGTGCCGCTTTCCGTGCGCGGCATGGCGGCCTTGCAGGCGCGTTATGGCAAACTCCGCTGGGAGCAGCTCCTGGGGCCGGCCGAACAGATGGCGCGCCTCGGCACGCCGACCAGCCGCGCGCTGGCGCGGGAGCTGGTCAGCGCGGGGGCAAGATTGGCCCAGGATGACGAGATGGCGCGGATCTTCCTGCATCCCGACGGAACGCCGCTGCAGGAAGGCGAGCCCTTGCGGCAGGAATTGCTGGGCGGTGTCTTGACCCAGCTGCGCATCAAGGGTGCGGGCGAGTTCTATTCCGGCACGCTGGCTCATACCATCGCCGATGCCGCGCAGAGGCTGGGCGCGCCCTTGACCGTCGAGGCGTTGCGCAATGCCAAGCCGGAATTCAAGCCTGCCCTCGAAGTGCCATTCGGTGATCACACGATCTATCTGTCGCAGCCTCCGGCTGCCGGCGGTGTTGTCTTCGGACAAATGGTCGAAATGATGATCGACGTTCAAAACTTTGCCGACACGCCCGATGGCGAGCGGCCGCATCTCGTGGCCGAGGCGGCGGAACGGGCCTTTGTCGACCGGTCGGGCTGGATGCTGCCGGACGGCAGCAGCAAGGTGGATCCGGCGACCCTCATCACCGAGGATTATGTCAACACATTGATGAAGGGATATGACAAGGCGCGCGCGGCGCCGGCCAACCCGTTCGTCACGGTCCCGGAGAATCCCTGGGCCAGCGGGTTCGTCACCGCCGACGCCGATGGCAATGCGGTCGCCTGCAACGTGACGATGAACAATCTGTTCGGCGCGGGTCGGATGGCGCCCGGCACCGGCATTCTGCTGGCGCCGGCACCCAACGACCGCGGCGCCGGCTATCGCGCCTTGGGGCCGGTTCTGATGGCCAACAAGGCGACCGGCGAGTTCTTCTTCGCGGGGGCTGCCTCGGGCGGCGAGACCGCCGCCAGCTCCTTGGCGCAGGTGTTCGTGCGGGTGGCCGACGCCAAGCAGTCGCTCGCGGACGCGGAGGCCGCGCCGCGCTTCCATCACAACGGCTCGCCGGACATTGTCTATACCGAGAGTCTCGACCGGTCGCAGAGCGACAACTCGCTGACGCAGCGAGGCCACCAGATTCAGGAGATCGATTCCATCGGACGGGTCAATGCGATCTGGTGCCCGAAGTCGCTGCAACGCGATTCGTCGTCCTGCAGTGCCGACGCCGATCCGCGCGCGTTCGGGCTGGCCGTGGTCCAGACCGGCAAGTAGCGGCCGCGATGGCGCTCAAGGTCGCCCAGCGCGGGAAGGTGCCGGCCTTCATTGCGATGGAGGTGTTGCGCCATGCCAATGAGCGCGCCGCCGAAGGGCATGACGTCCTGCATCTCGAAGTCGGGCAGCCCGGGACCGGCGCGCCGCAGGCGGTGATCGAAGCCGCGCATCGGGCGCTCGACCGGGAGGCACTGGGCTATACCGAAGCCCTCGGCCTGCCGGCGCTGCGCCAGCGCATCGCGCGCCACTATGCCGAAACCTACAAGGCCGATCTCGACTGGCGGCGCGTCGTCATCACCACCGGCTCATCGGGCGGCATCCTGCTGGCTTTCCTCGCGGCTTTCGATGCCGGCGACCGCATCGCGCTGGCGAGCCCCGGCTATCCCGCTTATCGCAACATCCTGACGGCGCTGGGGATCGAGCCGGTCGAGCTCGAGGTCGGGTCGGAACATCGCTTTCAGCCGACGCCGGACCTGCTGTCGCGGCTGGAACGGCAGCCCGACGGGTTGATCATTGCCAGCCCGTCCAATCCCTGCGGCACCATGCTCGACCGCAATCACTTCGAGGCCCTGCTGAGCTATTGCCGGGAGCGCGGCATCCGCGTGGTGTCGGACGAGATCTATCACGGCATCACCTATGGCATGGCGGCGACCTCGGCGACCGAGCTCGATTCCGAGGCCATCGTCATCAACAGCTTCTCGAAATATTACGCCATGACCGGATGGCGGCTGGGCTGGATGGTGGTGCCGGAGTCGCTGCTGCGTTCGGTGGAGAGCCTGGCGCAGAACCTGTTCGTGTCGCCGCAAGCGCTGCCGCAACATGCAGCGCGCGTCGCGTTCGACGCCAAGGCCGAGCTCGACGGCAAGGTCGCGCATTATGCGGAGAACCGGGCGCTGCTGCTGCGCGAGCTGCCCAAGGCCGGTTTCGATCGGCTGGCCCCTGCCGACGGTGCGTTCTACATGTTTGCCGATGTCGGCGCGCTCACCAACGACAGCGCGGCATTTTGCCAGCAGATGCTGGAAGAAACCGGCGTCGCCGCCACGCCCGGCGTCGATTTCGACCCGGCGCGCGGCCATCGCTTCCTGCGCTTCTCCTTCGCCGGCAGCACCACCGATATCGCCGAGGCCGCGCGCCGGCTCGTCGCCTGGCGGCGATAGCATCGCGGGGCGGCGGGCAGATGCACATCCTTGTCG
>NZ_JBOHKS010000244.1:0-7651 GCF_050729195.1 Hypericibacter sp. | reverse complement strand
GGCGGCACCCTCGGCCTCGAGCCGGTCGGCCAGGGCCTTCGCGGTCTTGGCCTGCTGCTCGGCCTCGAGCTCCCAGAACCAGGGATCGACCAGCCGCAGGCAGACCGAGGTCGGCGAGCGGGCCGCGGGGTCCTCGGCCAGGAAATCGACCCAGTCGCTGCGCTCGACCCAGCGCTCGATCGCGTTGAAATTGGCCTGGGTGCGGATCATCAGGCCTTTCAGGCCGCCGATCTGCTCGGCCCATTTCAGGGAATCGATCGCATCCTCGGTCGCCAGCAGCGAGGGCGTGTTGATGGTGTCGCCCTTGAAGAGCCCTTCATTGAGCTTGCCCTTCGTCGTCATCTGAAAGAGCTTCGGCAGCGGCCAGGCGGGCTTGTAACTCTCGAGCCGGGCCACGGCGCGCGGGCTCACCACCAGCATGCCATGCGCCGCCTCGCCGCCCAGCACCTTCTGCCAGGACCAGGTCACGACATCGAGCTTCTCCCAGGGCAGCTCCATGGCAAAGACCGCCGAGGTGGCGTCGCAGATCGCGAGCCCGTCATGGCTCGCCGGGATCCAGTTGCTGTCGGGCACGCGCACGCCCGAGGTGGTGCCGTTCCAGGTGAAGACGACATCGCGCGCGAAATCGACGGCGCGCAGATCGGGCAGCCGGCCATAAGGCGCTTCCAGTTTCCGCACATCGGTGAGCTTGAGCTGCTGCACCACGTCGGTGAGCCAGCCCTTGCCAAAACTCTCCCAGGCCAGCATGTCGACGCCGCGTTCGCCCAGCAGCGACCAGAGCGCCATCTCGACGGCGCCGGTGTCGGAGCCCGGCACGATGGCGATCCGATAATCCTTCGGGATGCCGAGGAGGGCGCGGCTGCGATCGATCACCTCGGTCAGCTTGGCCTTGCCGACCTTGGCGCGATGAGAGCGGCCGAGACAGGCGCCGGCCAGCGTCGCCGCCGACCAGCCCGGCCGCTTCACGCAAGGACCCGACGAGAAATGCGGGCGCTGCGGCAGGCGGGAGGGCTTGGGCAGGACAGGCAAGGGGGCGGGGACGTTCGACATCGGCTTCGCGGTTCCTCTTCGCTCGTCCGAGCGACGCTCGCCGGCTTCAAGGTCCCGCGACGGCGCCGCCCGATCAGGGGGAGCGAGAGTAACGCATCCTTCGCAGGTGCAAAGCGCTACTCGCGGAATCCATTCGCATGGTAGCCCTGCAGATAGAGCAAGCCCGTCAGGTCGGCATGATCGAGGCGGAATCTGGCGGCGGCCGCGGTCGCGGGCTTGCCGCGAAAGGCGACGCCGAGCCCCGCCGTCTGCAGCATCGGGATGTCGTTGGCGCCGTCGCCGATGGCAGCGGCATCGGCGGCCGTGATCCCTCGCAGCGCCGCCATCTCCAGCAGTGAACTTTTTTTCGCCGCAGGATCGAGAATAGGCTCGCTGACGCGGCCCGCGAGCACGGAGCCCTCTATCGCCAGATGGTTGGCGCGATCTTCGTCCATGCCGACAAGTTTCCGCGCGAGCCCGGTGAAGCAGTCGAAGCCGCCGGAGACGAGCGCGGTATAGGCGCCGTGGGCACGCATCGTCTGCACCAGCGCGCGGGCGCCCGGCGTCAGCTCAATCAAGGTCGCGACTTGGTCGAGCAGGGAGATCGGCAAACCCCGCAGCAGCGCCACGCGCTCGCGCAGCGACTGCGAGAAATCGATTTCACCGCGCATCGAGCGCTCGGTGATCGGAATGATCTTCGGCCCCAGCCCCGCGATCGCCGCCAGCTCGTTCAGGAGCTCGCGCGTGATGATGGTCGATTCCATGTCGGCGACGAGCAGCGTCTTGCGCCGGTTCTGAGCCGGTTGGGCGGCGAGATCGAGCGGCGCACCTTTGAAGCGCTCGCGCAGCGCGCGCTCGACGGAGGCGGGCTCGACAGTCTCAAACGGCAGATCGAAGGCCTGGCCCGGGGCCAGCCAATCGGCGGCACCCACGGCCGCGCCGATCCCGAGCAGCCCATCGCGCGCGGCGGCGACCGCGTCGTCACGAAGCGCGCCAGGCGCGGCGGCGATGATGGTCAGAACGGATTGCAAATGAGCCTCGGTGAAATTTGGAACTCTCGGCAGAATCCCTTCCCCCTCAAGGGGGGAGGGGAAGTGCTTTGGCATTCGACTTCGGAGTTTTTTTGTCGCCTTTGCAGCCGCTCAGCTCACCGCCAAGGCATGAAATGCTTGGCGAGCGTCAGGCCCTGGTTCTGGTAATGCGAGCCGAGGTCGCGGCCATAGAGCTTCTCGGGCTCGGCCATCAGCCGCTCATAGCGCAGCCAGCCGACGATCTGCTCATGCTCGAGGATGAAGGGCACCTCGTGCGAGCGCACCTCGAGCACCGCCTTGGTGCCGCCGCCGCGCGCATTGTGGAAGCCGAAGCCCGGATCGAAGAAGCCGGCATAATGTACGCGGAACTCGCCCACCAGCGTGTCATAGGGCACCATCTCGGCCGCGTGATCGGGCGGGACGGTGACGCCTTCCTTGGTGGCGAGGATGTAGAAATCGTCGGGATTGAGGATGATGCCGCGGCTGGCCTTGTCCTGGCTGCGCGCATAGATCGGATCCCAGAAATCCTTGGGATCCAGCACGCCCTTGCGATCGATATCGATGACATCGGCATGGCGCTTGGCGCGGAATCCGACGAGGCCGGTCTCGGGATCGCCCGAGAGATCGAGCGTCAAACCCAGATTGTCCTCGCGCAGGGTGACGCGCTCGGGCGTATCGACCAGCGGCACCTGCTCATGGAGCCGGCGGAGTGCCGCCCCGCTCGTGGGCGGCGAGCCGCGGCGAAGCCGGAGCTGGTTGAGCCGGGAGCCCTGGCGCACCAGCACCGAGAAAGTCTTGGGCGCGATCTCGGCATAGAGCGGCCCGCGATAGCCGGGCTCGATCCGGTCGAAGGCGGTAGCACCATCGACGATGAGACGGGTGAAAATATCGAGGCGCCCCGTGGAGCTCTTCGGATTGGCGAAGGCCGAGAGGCGCGAGCCCAGCGCCACATGCTCCAGGAGCGGCACGACATAAACGCAGCCGCGCTCCAGCACCGCGCCTTCGCGCAACTCCACCGGATAGATGCCGAAGGCTTCGAGCTTCGACATGACCGTCGCGTCGGGGCCCGGCAGGAAGGAAGCGGGCACGCGATAGGCCACCGCCCCCAGCCGCAGATCGAGGCTGGCCGGCTGCAGCTGGTCCTCGTCGATCCCGACCAGCGCGTCGATCTCATGATCGCGCACCAGCTCGCGGATCGACTGGTAGGGCAGGATGCCGGTGGAGAAGGCGGGTTTGCCGCCGGTCTCGGCCGGTTCGGCCTGAAACAGGGCCATCGCTCGTCGAACCTTTATCTATCCCGCCGCCTGGGGGATCCACGACCGGCGGCGGCCGGAAACCCCGGCCTGGATGGTCGTTCGGGGCGGACACTAACAAGCGAATATGGGGTGGCCCAAGCGCGAAAACCGCCCCCGGAGCCCACCTCTCTGCCCTCCGCTTTATCCCCACCCCGATATCTTCCTATAGATTTGATATTACTGAGTAATTTATATTATCCCCGAGTCTGGAAACGGACGGCTTAAAGATTTTCCACAAGCGGTTCCGGGCGGGTTGGCCTAGGAAAGGTCCTGCCGCCCGAATTGCGAAGGGCACATAACCGCACCCCAGCTTGCGACCCCGAACCCCACCCCCCATTTGAGCGCCATGTCATTCGATCCCTCCGCGAATTCCCCCAACGCCTCTTCCTCGACGCTATGGCACGGCACGACCATCCTCGCGGTCCGCAAGGGCAATGAGGTGGTGGTCGGCGGCGACGGTCAGGTGAGCTTCGGCAACACCGTGATGAAGTCGAATGCCAAGAAGGTGCGCCGCCTCGGCCAGGGCAATGTCATCGCCGGTTTCGCCGGGGCGACCGCCGACGCCTTCACGCTGTTCGAGCGGCTCGAAGCCAAGCTCGAGCAGCATCCGGGCCAGCTCACGCGCGCCTGCGTCGAGCTCGCCAAGGATTGGCGCACCGATCGCTATCTGCGCCGGCTCGAGGCGATGATGGCGGTCGCCGACAAGAACGTCAGCCTGGTCCTGACCGGCAATGGCGATGTGCTCGAGCCCGAGGATGGCATCATCGGCATCGGCTCGGGCGGCACCTATGCGCTCGCCGCCGCGCGGGCGCTGTTCGATCGTCCGGAACTGACGGCCGAGGCGATCGTGCGCCGTTCCATGGAAATCGCGGCCGATATCTGCATCTACACCAACCGCAATCTGACGCTGGAACGGCTATGAACGTGCAACCTCCCGCCCGCAAATCCGAGCCCGCCACGCCGGCCGCCGCGAATTTCAGCCCGCGCGAGATCGTCTCCGAACTCGACCGCTATATCGTCGGCCAGCAGGAAGCCAAGCGCGCGGTCGCGATCGCGCTGCGCAACCGCTGGCGCCGCCAGCAACTCGCCCCCGAGCTGCGCGAAGAGGTGCAGCCCAAGAACATCCTGATGATCGGGCCGACCGGCGTCGGCAAGACCGAGATCGCGCGGCGTCTGGCGAAGCTGGCGCAAGCGCCCTTCCTCAAGGTCGAGGCCACGAAGTTCACCGAGGTCGGCTATGTCGGCCGCGATGTCGAGCAGATCATCCGCGACCTGATCGAGATCGCCATCGCCATGACCAAGGAGCGGCTGCGCCGCGACGTTGCCGCCAAGGCCGAGATCCTGGCGGAAGAACGCGTGCTGGACGCGCTGGTGGGCGAGGGTGCCTCGGCCGAGACCCGCGGCAAGTTCCGCAAGATGCTGCGGGCCGGCGAGCTCAATGACCGCGAGATCGAGATCAAGGTGAAGGATTCCGGCGGCATGCCGACCTTCGAGATCCCGGGCATGCCGGGCGCCCAGGTCGGCATGGTCAATCTCGGCGACATGCTGGGCCAGGCTTTCGGCGGGCGCGCCAAAAAGCGGAAGCTGACCGTGGCCGAATCGCACAACGTGCTGATGGCCGAGGAAAGCGACAATCTCCTGGATCAGGAGAAGGTCGTGGCCGAGGCGATCCAGTCGGTCGAGCAGAACGGCATCGTTTTCCTCGACGAGATCGACAAGATCTCGGCGCGCTCCGAGCGCATGGGCGCCGATGTCAGCCGCGAGGGCGTGCAGCGCGATCTCCTGCCGCTGATCGAAGGCACCACCGTCACCACCAAGCATGGCGCGGTCCGGACCGACCATATCCTCTTCATCGCCTCGGGCGCCTTCCATCTGGCGAAGCCCTCGGACCTGCTCCCCGAGCTGCAGGGCCGCCTGCCGATCCGCGTCGAGCTCAAGGCGCTCACCCGCGACGATCTGAAGCGCATCCTGGTCGAGCCCGAAGCCAGCCTCATCAAGCAATATGTGGCGCTGCTCAAGACCGAGGAGGTCGAACTGCAGTTCACCGAGGACGGCATCGACGCGCTGGCCGACCTCGCCGCCGAGATCAACGGCGCGGTCGAGAATATCGGCGCGCGAAGGCTCCACACCGTGATGGAGCGCGTGCTCGAAGAGATCAGCTTCACCGCCACCGATCATGCCGGTGCGGTCCTACGGATCGATTCCGGCTATGTGCGCGACCGCCTGGCGCCGCTGGCGAAGAACGCGGATCTGAGCAAGTTCATTCTGTAAGTCGCGCAACTCTTTCCTCTCCCTCACGGATGTGAGGGAGAGGGTTGCGCAGGCTTAGTCGGAGCGTAGCGGAGACTTAGCCGGAGCTGGGTGAGGGTGTGTGTGCAAGAAAAGGCCCACCTCACCCTACCCTCTCCCCCCGCTACGCGGGCGGAGAGGAAAGAACTTTCTTGAGAGGCGCCGTAGCCTCTCTCAAATCACTCTTCCAGCTTCTCCCGCATCACCGCGATCGTCGCCTCGTCGAGCTCGCCGATGCGCTCGGCTAATCGGTTCGCGAGTTCGGTCGCGGCCGGCGACAATCCTGAAGTGTCGATCGTCACGCGCGGGTCGGAGATCAGCGCCAGGCGCTTGAGCTCGTCGACATCGTCCCAGGCTAAGTTGAAATAGGCGGCGATCTGCTGCACCAGGCCCGACGACGGCTTGCCGCGATGGCCATGCTCGAGGGCCGAGAGATAAGCCGAGCTCACCTTCAGCACCGCCGCCATGTCTTTCAGCGTGCGTTTGCGCTCGGCGCGCAATTCGCGCAGCCGTTGGCCGAAGGGCGTCACGGCTCGCGCTTCCGTTTCAGAAGCGCATAAAGCGCGCCGGCGCCGCCATGGCGCGATTGCGCGAGCGAGAAGGCCAGGAGGTGGCGGCGCATCTCGGGCTCGTTCAGCCAGCGCGGCACGGCGTCGCGCAGCACGCCCCAGCCGCCCGCGCCCTTGCCGGTCACGATCAGCACGCAGCGCTTGCCGGCAGCGGCGGCTTTCGCAAGAAAGCCCTGCAGCTTGTCATGCGCCTCGGCCTGCGTCAGCCCATGCAGATCGATCTTGGCATCGATCGCCATCTCGCCACGCTTGAAACGCTCGCCGGTGCGTTTGTCGAGATCGGCGATGCGGCCCGCATCCAGAGGTGGTTTCGTCTTTGGCGGCGGTGCCACCGGCCGCACGATCGGCAAAGGTTTCGATTTCGCTGACGCGGGTTTGGCTTCGGCACTCTCCGGCTTCGCGGCGGGCGGTGCCGCCACCACGCGCTTCTTGCGCGCGATCGGTTTGGCGCCCTGCATCGCCTCGCGGAACAGAGCCTGTTCGTCGGCGCTAGGCTTGCGCGTTGTCATCGACCAGCAGCACATGGATCCGGCGTGGGCCGTGCGCGCCCAGCTGCGGCACCAGCCCGATATCGGCGCTGCGCGAGGGGCCCGTCACCAGATTGACCGTGCGCGGCATCTGTCCCCCGCCGGTCGCGGCTCGCAGCTTCGCCCAGGCTTCCTCGAAGGGGCCCACCAGCCGCGACAAGGGCAGCACCACGATATGATGGTCGGGCAGGAAATTGAGCGTGGTCGGCGTCTCCGCGCCCGAGGTCAGCATCAGCGTGCCGGTCTCGGCGACCGCGGCGAAGGCCGGCGTCAGCGACACCAGATCGTTGCCGTCGCTGCGGCCCGAGGAAAGCTCGATCATGGGCTGGCCCGACCAGTCGATCTGCGACAGCATCGGCGCCGGCGACAGCTTGACCGCGGCCGGCAGATTATGGCGCGCGAGATATTTCGCGACCGCCGCCGGCACGTCGTTAAACGAGCCCAAACGCTCGACCGTGCCGGCCACGCCCTGAACCTTGTTGCTGAACAGCGCGATCAGCCCCTCGCGATCGAGCTGGGTGCGGGCGGGAATGGGGCCGGGCGCATGGGTTGCGACGCGAGCCTCGATGCCGGCCGCCGCCTTGGGATCCAAGGCGTCGCGCTTGAGGGCGCGGCGCAGCCGGCCCAAGATCTCGGCGCGGGCGTCGGTCATCGCGATGACCGTGTGATCGGAATCAAACTCGATACTCTCGCGGCACCGATGCCGCTCTCGAAGCCGGCCAACCCGCCGTCGGAAAGACGATGCGGATCGTCTGCGACCCAGACGATCCGCATCTCACCGGTTCTCAATCGACCAGATCTTGCACGTAATCGCGCTTGTCGCCCACTTCGACCTCGAAGAAGTCGATCGAGTAGTAACCGCGCGACTTGCACTCGGAATCGCCGACGATCGTGAACTCGTCATCCGAGGC
>NZ_JBOHKS010000243.1:0-23044 GCF_050729195.1 Hypericibacter sp. | reverse complement strand
ACGTCGCCCGGCGCATCCTCGGTCGCGACGCCTCCCCGGCCCAGCTCGAGCAATTGCGCGAGCAGCTCCATCTCAATGATCCCCTGTTCGACCGCTATCGGACCTGGCTCTCCGGCATCGTCCAGCTTGACTTCGGCGACTCCGTCGCCAACCGCAAGCCGGTCTGGGACATCGTCGCCCCGCGACTCCAGGTCACGGCACTGCTGAGCCTGGCCGCGCTCGCGATCTATATTCCGCTGGTGCTGCTGGTGGCGATGGTCCAGGCGATCAACCGGGACCGGCCGGTGGACCATGTGCTGACGGTCGCCACGATCGTCGTGCTCTCCACGCCCGAATTCCTGCTGGCGACGATGCTGCTGCTGGTCTTCGGCGTGGCTTTGTCCTGGCTGCCGGTCGCCTCCATTCTCTTCACCGGCATGGGCACCGCCAATTTCCTGCGCGCCATCGCGCTCCCCAGCGTGGCCCTGGCCCTCATCATGGCGGCCTATGCGGTGCGGATGCTGCGCGACAATCTGATCGAGACGCTCGATTCCGACTTCGTCACCATGGCCGAGTTCAAGGGCCTGACCCGGACGCGGATCCTGTTGCGCCATGTGCTGCCCAACGCGCTGGCCCCCACCCTCAACGTGACCGCGCTCAATCTCTCCTATCTCATCGGCGGGGTGGTGATCGTCGAGCGTGTCTTCGTCTTCCCCGGCTTCGGCAGCCTGCTGATCGATTCCCTGCAGCTGCGCGACGTGCCGTTGATCGAGGCCTGCGTGCTCATCGCCGCCGCGATCTATATCCTGAGCAATCTCGCGGCCGATCTCGTCTCCATCTGGCTCAATCCGAGGCTGCGGCCATGAGCCTGGCCGAGGCCTATCGCGCATCGCAGCATTGGCCGGTCACGCTGCGGGCCGGTGCCGTGATCCTGATCATCCATCTGGTCCTGGCGATCGCCGGCCCCTTCATCGCGCCCTTCGATTATGCCGCCATCGGCACCGGCAAGCCGCTCGCCGGGATGAGCTGGGCCCATCCCTTCAACACCGACCAGATCGGTCGCGATGTCTTCAGTCGTACCCTCTATGGCGGCCATATCGTGCTGCTGCTCTCGATCAGCGGCACCGCGGTCGGGCTGGTCGTGGGCTGCATCATCGGCTTGTTCTCCGGCCTCACCGGCGGCTGGGTCGATTCCCTGCTGATGCGCGGCTGCGAGGTGCTGATCAGCATCCCGTTCCTGGTCCTGGCGCTGATCGCGATCATGGTGGCAGGACCCGCCTGGGCCGGCAGCCCGATCCTGCTGATCCTCGCGGTGGGGCTGGTCTATGTGCCGCGCATCGCCCGCATGGCGCGCGTCGCCGCGGTCGAGGTTTCCTCGCGCGACTATGTGATGGCGGCAAGGCTGCGTGGCGAATCCAGTTGGGCCATCATCCGCCATGAGATCCTGCCGAACTCGGTCGGCACCTTGCTGGTCGAGTTCGCAATCCGGGCAGGCTATGCGCCGGTGCTGATCGGCGCCTTGGGATTCCTCGGCTTCGGCATCAGGCCGCCGACGCCGGAGTGGGGCCTGATGATGAGCGAATACCGCAATCTGATCGCGATCGCGCCCATGACCATGTTCGGCCCCGGGCTGATGCTGGCCTCCCTGGTGGTGGGTTTGAACCTCTTCACCGAAGGATTGGCGCGTCTCATCGGCGGCAAGCGGGTGGGCGATGCGTAAGGCCGTCTCCTCGCCGCCCGCGCCGCGCCCTACCGGCGAACCGCTGGTCAGGGTCCGGGAGCTTTCGGTCCGCTATCCCGGCGCCGCGGTGCCGGCGATCGAGGATGTCTCGGTCGATATCATGCCCGGCGAGATCTTCGGGCTGGTGGGCGAATCAGGATCGGGGAAGAGCACGGTCGGCCGCCAATTGTTGTCGCAGCGGGGCCCGGGCCTGCGCGTCGGCGGCCACGTGCTGTTCGAGGGGCAGGAGCTGCTGGCCCTCCCCAACGAGATGATCCGAGCCTTGCGCGGCGCCCGTATCTCCTTCGTGCCGCAGAACCCGACGACGGCGCTCAACCCGGCGATCCGGATCGGGCAGCAGATCGCCGAGATCCTCGGCGTCCATCGCGTCTCTTCCGGCCGGGCCACGAAAGGCCGCGTCGCCGAGCTGCTGAGAGCCGTCGGATTCCCGGCGCCGGCCGAGGTCATGACGCGCTATCCCTCGCAGCTTTCGGGCGGGCAGCAGCAGCGCGCCGTGATCGCCATGGCCATCGCCTGCTCGCCGGAGATCGTCGTGCTGGACGAGCCGACCACCGGGCTCGACGTCACCACCCAGCGCCAGGTGGTCGATCTGCTGCTGGACCTCAAGCGGCGCCTCGGCATGACGATGGTCTATATCACCCACGATCTCCATCTCCTGGCGGAGCTGGCCGATCGCGTGGGCGTGATGTATGCGGGCCGGCTCGTGGAGGTCGGACCGCTGCACCGCGTCTTCGGCGATCCGCTCCATCCCTACACGCAAGGCCTGATCGCCTCGATCCCCGGCAGCCTGGGATCGCCCTATGCAAGGCTGCGTGGCGTGCTCAAGCGTCGCGACGTGCCGGAGTCCGGATGTCCCTTCGCCCCGCGCTGCGCCTATGCCGAGACCGAATGTGCCGCCCATCTCCAGCCTTTGCGCGCGCCGGGTGCCGACGACCACGAAGGGCGGGCCGTGGCCTGCTGGAAATTCGACCGCATCAAGCCATCGCCGATGGAAGGCAACGAAGCCGAGAACACGACGCGTCCGGCCCTGGAGGCCGCGGCTCGTGCCGACAAGCTCGAGCTGCGCGGCCTGAGTGTCCGCTATCGCAAGCGGCGCTTCCTGTCCTGGAAGAACAGCGGCGCGACCGCCGTCGACGATGCCAGCCTGCAGCTTCGCGCCGGCGAGATCCTGGCCCTGATCGGCGAATCCGGATCCGGAAAATCCTCCCTCGCCCGTGCCATTTGCGGGATCATGGCGCCGAGCGCCGGTGATGTCCGGCTGGACGATGTGTCCCTGCCGCCGAACCTGCGCCAGCGGACACGCGAGGAACGCCGACTGATCCAGTATGTTTTCCAGAACCCCGATGCGTCGCTCAACCCCCGCATGACCGTCGGGCGCATCCTGGAACGGCCCCTGGGTGCCTTCTTTGGCATCTGGGGAAACGAGGCCCACAAGCGCAGCAAGGCGATCCTCGAGGAGGTTGGGCTCGACCCGAGCTGCTTCTTCCGTACGCCCCAGGCGCTTTCGGGCGGTGAACGCCAGCGCGTCGCGATTGCCCGTGCGGTGCTGGCCGAGCCGGCCTTCCTGATTTGCGACGAGGTGCTGTCGGCGCTCGATGTCTCGATCCAGTCCCGCGTGCTGGATCTGCTCCAGTCGCTACGCCATCGCCGGCGGCTGGGGATGCTCTTCATCTCGCATGACCTCTCGGTCGTGCGCCAGTTCGCCGACCGCGTCGCCGTGATGTATCGCGGGCGGATCGTCGCCGAGGGCCCGCGCGCGGCACTGCTCGACGGCCCGGCACATCCTTACGTCGTCGACCTGCTGAACTCGGCACCCGGCGGCAAGTTGCAGGCTCTGCCGCCGACACCGGCAACAAGCGGCCCGACCGCCGAGAACGCCTGCGTCTACTTCGGGCGCTGCCGTTTTCGCATGGTCGGCATTTGCGACCGCCTGGCCCCGCCCATTCGCGCGCTCGGCAACGGTGTCACGCTCGCCTGCCATTTGGAACCGCAGACCCTGCCGCAATATCACTCAGCATCGTCGCCCGAGGCGGCTCTCGCCTCAGGCTGACGCATTCCGTCGGGAGAGAGACATGAACAGCACCGAAACAGGCCACCGCGCCGCGCTCGCCGGCAAGATCTCGACGGTTCTCGGAACGATCGCGCCTGCGAGCTCCGGCCCGACCCTGATGCATGAGCATCTGCTGATCGATGCCCGCCATCTCGAGTCCCGCCCCGACGATCCGGAGGCGCAGGCCATCTATAAGGCGCCCTACGAGCCGACGCTGCTCGGACGGCTGGTGTTCGACGGCATGTCCAACCGGGATAATACCGTCATGGACGATATCGGCAGCGCGGTCGCCGAGATCGCCCATTTCAAGAAGCATGGCGGTTCCATCCTGGACGAGGTCACCAGCGGCGGCATCGGCCGCGATCCCAAGGGCCTCGCTGAAATCTCCCGGCAGTCCGGCGTCCATGTGGTGATGGGTGCCTCCTATTATGTCGAGGCGGCGCACCCGGCCGAAGTCGCCGCCCTCGACGAGGGTCAGCTTGCCGACAAGATCGCAACCGACGTGCTGGTGGGTGCCGACGGCACCGGCATCAAGGCCGGCATCATCGGCGAGGTCGGCTGCTCATGGCCGCTGAGCCAGGCCGAAATCAAGGTGCTGCGCGCCTCGGCTCAGGCCCAGAAGCGCACCGGCGCCTCGCTCTCGATCCATCCCGGCCGCAGCGAGGCGGCGCCGTTCGAGATCTGCGAGGTGCTGGCCAAGGCCGGCGCCGACCTGACCCGCACTGTCATGTGTCACACCGAGCGCACCATCTTCGACCGGGAAAAGCTCTCGGCCCTGGCCCGGGCCGGAATCGTCATCGAGTACGACATGTTCGGCCACGAATTCTCCTATTACTGGCCGGCGCCCCATATCTCAGCACCCAACGATGGCGGGCGCATGGACGCGATCGGCTATCTCGTCGAACAGGGATTCGAGAACCAGATCGTGCTATCGCACGACAATGACGTGAAGATGTGGCTGTCGCAGTTCGGCGGGCCGGGCTATGGCCATATCCTGCGCAACATCGTGCCGCGCCTGATCAAGCGCGGCATCCCCGAAGCGATGGTGCAGAAATTCCTGGTCGAGACGCCGCGCCGGCTGCTGACGATCCAGGCCTGAGCGCCGTCAGCGCCGCGCCGTCGAGGCCAGAGCCGACTTCGACCCCAGGATCTGCTGGAAGCGCTCGGCGATGGCGGGCGGATCGTCCTCGCGCAGGCAGGCCGGCGAGAGGATCAAAACCCCGTCCGCCGGTCGCCAGGGATTGACCTCGATGCGCGGCGAGCCGCTGCGCAGCTGATGCAGCAGTTCGGTCCCGCCCAGTTTCGCGCCGGCTTTCTCGAGCGAAACCTCGACCACGGGGATGCCGCTGAGATCCGGATCTGGAATCACCCGCGCCGAGATCGAGGCGACACCCCCCAGCAGCGCCACCAGCTTCTCCGACAGAAGCTGCCAGCGCGCTTCGCGGTCCTTGTCGCTCTCCTTGGCGAAAAGCTGCAAGGCCGTCAGCAATCCGACGATCTGCTCTTTTCCGGTCTTGCAGGAGCGCCCCACGCCATGGCGCGGCACGCCGCGCAGGCGCTGCTTGTCCACCAGCTTGGCCGGCGGATTCCATTCATCGTAGGTGTAGTCGAGATCGAGCTGCTGCAAGAGGGCCGCCGCCACCAGGTCGCGCCGGCCGCAAAGAATGCCCGAGCCCTGCGGCCCGCCGATCATCTTGCCGCCGCTGAAGGCCACCAGATCGGCGCCGTCGGCGATGAACCGCCGGAGATTGCCGCCCGGCGGCAGCTCGGCCGCGGCATCCACCAGCACCGGCAGGCTGAACTCATGGGCGAGCGTTACGACCTCCGCCAGCCGGGGCAGCGCATGGGGCTTCGTCAGATAGAAGATCGCCGCGGTGCGGTCGGTGATCGCCTCGCGGATCTCGGAGAGCTCCGCGTCGCGGATGCCGGTGCCGTTGGCGCGGTCGGAGACCCCGACTTCCACCAACGTCACGCCGATCGCGCGCAGCGCGCGATCGTAGGAATTGCGCTGGCCGCGGATGACGATGATCTCGTTCTTCATGCCCGTCAGGTCCGGCAGGCGGTTCATCTTGGCGGCATCGAGCCCGGTCACGCAGGCGGCCGTGCCCAGCAGCAGGCCCGCCGACGCGCCCGAGGTCACGATCCCCGCCTCGGCACCGGTGACCTCGGCGATGATCCGGCTCGCCACCGCCTGAAGCTCCGGCATGTCCACGCAATATTGTGTGGCCTCGCGCATCGCGGCCGCAACCTCGTCCCGCATGACGCCGCCACCGAAGCGCGTCATCGGGGCATAGGCGTTGATCAGGGTCTTGGTGCCAAGTTTTTCGAAGACGTTCGACATGTTGAACCTACCGCGTTTCAGCGAGCATAGTCCGGGGCCTCGCGATCCAACACCCGCTTGATGGCCGCCAGATGTTTCTCGGAATAGGTCTCGAACAGGGCCACCTCGTCGGCCAGACCCTGGGCGATGGCGGGCGCCACCTGCTTCAGCGGCCGGTGGCTCGACATGGCCAGGAGCTGGCGCTGGCAGACCTCTTCCAGATAATAGAGACGGTCGAAGGCGGCAGCCACGGTCGGGCCGATCACGATCGGCCCGTGATTGCGCATCATCAGAACGTTCTTGTCGCCCAGGATGGCCGCCTCACGGTCGCCCTCGGCCGGGCTCAAGGCGCCGCCCTGGCAATCCTCGTCATAGGCGATATGGCCATAGAACTGGAAGCCGGCGACATTGACCGGCTCGACCTTGGCGTTCTCGATCAGGCAGAGCGCGGTGGTATAGGGCGTGTGGCAATGCAGGACCGCCCGCGCCTTCTTGCTGTGGCGATGGATCGGCGCATGGAGGCAGAAGGCCGTGATTTCCACGGTCCCCTGCCCCTCCACGATATGGCCGTCCAGATCGCAGACCAGCAGATCGCTGGCCCGGACCTCCGACCAGAACAACCCCTCCGGATTCACCAGGAAGAGACTGTCCGAGCCCGGCAGCAGCAGGCTGAAATGGTTGCAGACCCCCTGCTGGTATCCCAGCCTCGCCGCCCACCGCAAACAGGCCGCCAGGTCGATCCGGGCATTCTGGATGTCGTTTTTCATCTCGCGTTCCGTCGTCTCAACGCTTCGGTTTGATATGGGCGCGCAATTCCTTCGCCGCGGCGCGCGCGCCATCCATCAGATAGCTGGTGTCGATGCCATAGGTGAAGAAGCGGAAGCCCATCTCCTGATACATGGCGAAGAAGTCCAGGGAGGTGACGTCGATGCCAACGGCCTTGTTATGTTTCTTCGCGGCAACGGCGACCCGCTCGATGGCCGCGGTCAGCGGCGCATGGCGCTGGCCGACCTTGAGGCCCATCGAGGCCGCCATGTCGGCTGGCCCGACATAGAGCACATCGACGCCCGCGAGCGAGGCGATGGTCTCGATCGCATCGACGGCGGCCCCGCTCTCGATCTGCAGCACGACGCAGGTCGTGGCGTTGGCTTCGGCAACATAGTCGAGATAATTGTCGTAATAATTCGAGGCCCGCCAGGGACCGATGCCACGCTTGCCCAGCGGCGGATATTTGGCCGCGTCGAGCGCGCGCTTGGCGTCGGTGGCATTCTCGATCATCGGCACCATCACGCCGTTGACCCCGGCATCGAGGGCACCCCGAATGAGATCGATGCTGTTGGTGCGCGGCCGGTAGATCACCGGGCAGCCATGCAGCTCGGTCGAGGGCAGGAGGTTGCTGACCGCGTCGGGCGGCACCGGCGCATGCTCGCCGTCCAGCAGCAGGAAGTCGAAATTCCCCTGCGCCAGGGTCTCCGCCACCATCGGATGGGGAACCGTGAACCAGCTGCCGATGACGGTTTCGCCGGCCTTGATCCGGCTGACGAGGGTGGAGGATGCGGTCATGAATGTTTGTCCCGTGATACCAAGGTTGATGCGCGAAGCTCGTCAGCTGGCGAGCGAAAGTCCGAGCCCGGCCCTGCGGGCGATCTCGAAGGCATGGATGCAGATGACGGTATCCTGAACCCCGGTTCCCGTCAGGTCGCAAACCGTGACATCGGCCTCCGAAGACCGACCCGGCCGTTTGCCGATGATGACATCGCCCAGCTCGGCGACATGCTCCTCGGCGGGAGCATGACCCTTCTGGACGGCATGGCGAAGCTCACCCACCGTCAGGCTCTGCTGCCGACGGTCGCAGACGAACCGGTCGGCCTGCGCCAGGATCCGGGCGTCGAGTTCCGCCTTCTCCTCGGTATCGGCACCCATCGCGGTGATATGCAGGCCCGGATGAAGCCATTCGGCCCGGATGAGCGGTGTCCGGCTGGCCGTGGTGGTGACGACGATGTCGCTGTTGCGGACCAGGGCCTCGACCGAGCCCGCGACCGAGACCTCCAACCCCAGAACCGGGCTCATCTCCCGGGCATAGCGCTCGGCCTTCTCGGGATCGCGGCCCCAGACCAGGAGTTGCGTCAGCGGCCGGACCTGGATCAGAGCCTGGATCTGAAGGCGCGCCTGTTTGCCGGTGCCGACGACACCCGCTTTGCCGGCATTGCGCCGGGCCAGATGATCGGCCGCGACCGCTCCTGCCGCGGCGGTGCGTAAGCCCGTCAGATAGCCATTGTCGAGGAAGATGCATTCGACTTGGCCGGTGCGGGCGCTGAAGAGCCCGATCAGGCTGTGCAGGCTCGGCAGCCCCAGTTTGTGATTGTCGAAGAAGCCGGGCGCGATCTTGACCGCGAAGCTGGGCTTGCCCGGGATATAGGCGGCCTTGACGTCGACCTCGCCGTTGAATTCCTCGATCAGCAGGGAGAGCACCGGCGGCATCTGCACCCCGCCCTTGGCGAGGGCCACGAAGGCGCTCTCAACCACGGCGATCGTCTCGCGATCGAGGCTGACGCAGCGCTTCAGGTCGGTCTCGGTCAGGATCAAGGCCGCCGCCATGCGGGTGTTGCCCAATTCTGTTGCTGTCGCCGCTGCCTATATTGTCACCCCCGCAAAGGCGGGGTGACGGCAAGGCGACCATCATAGGAAAATCAAGATTTTTTGTCTATAATAGACAAACTACACTTGCTCCCGCGCAGGAGGTGCTCCATGGCCAATGTCGTCTCGTTCCGCTCTGTCATGGAGGCCAAGGCCGAGGATTGGGCCGCGCTCAAGCGCTATGAGCGGGAGCATCCGCGGGCCCCGATCGCGGACTTCGTCCTCGCCATGCTCGAGACCAATCGCGATATCGATTCCGACGGCCTGCCGGTGAATGTCTATGACCATTCGCTGCAGACGGCGACGCGGGCCTTACGGGCCGGTGCCGACGACGTCACGATCGTGGTCGCCCTCTTCCATGACATGGCCGACCTGGTCTCGGGCCATAACCATGGCGGCGTCGCCGGCGAGATCCTGCGGCCCTTCGTGGGGGAGCGCCATGCCTGGCTGCTGACGCATCACCCCATCTTCCAGTCCTATTTCTTCTCGAACCACCCCGAGCGCGACCCAGGTGCCTTCCGGCGCTATGAGGGCCACCCGGACTTCGAGATGACCCTCGCCTTCTGCAAAGAGTACGACGCCCCCTCCTTCGATCCGGGCTACGACACACTGCCGATCGAGGCCTTCCTGCCGCTGGTGCGGAAGGTCATCCGATACAAATAGCCGCCGGAGCGGAACTACTTTCTCGCTTCGACAACAATCGCCTGCAGCTTGCAGCTGATCGGCCCGTTACCGAACCGGGCCGCGACCGCCTGGGTCGCGATCTCCGTGACCTCGGTGACGCGCTTGGGGTCGCGGGCTTCGATTTCGTTGCGCAGGGGCGAGCCCTGACAGAAGCCGATCGCGGGGTCACGCGGCGACGAGGCCCGGGACAGTTTGGGCAAGGTCTCGACCTTGATCGCGCCGAACCCCGCCGCCTCCAGCTCCCGGCGGATCGCCGCCACATCGTGATAGCCATGCGGAGCGCGGCGGAGGAACTGGGGCGGATTTTCCGGAAAGCAGCCCGCGACCGCGTCGGTGACCGTGAGGCTCACTTCATTTTCCTCGAGGCTGTCCCAGACATTGAAGAGAAATCGACCGCGCGGCTTCAAGACTCTCAGCGCTTCCTGGAAGGCCTTGCGCTTGTCCGGAAAGAACATGACGCCGAACTGGCAAACCGCGACGTCGAACTCGCCGTCCTTGAAGGGCAGCGCCAGAGCATCGGCTTGCTGCCATCGAACCCGCGCCGATCGGAGCTGCGTCATCGCATGGTCGAGCATCGCCTGGTTGAGATCGGTCGCCGTGATGGCGACCTTCGGCGGCAGCGCACGATCCAGCGCGCGCGTGACGATCCCCGTTCCCGCCGCGATCTCCAGCAGCCGGCCTTCCTTCACATCCGCGAGGCGCTGCGCGATGTCCTGGGCATAGGGTTCGAACAGCAGCGGCCCCAGATAGCGGTCATACAAACCCGGGATCGATCCGGCGAAGACCTTGTCGCTGTCGGTCATCGATTGCCTCCTGGATCAGTGCGCCTGCGCCACCACGATATTGACAGCGAGCGCCAGCAGCACGGTGTTGAAGAAGAACGAGACAATGCCATGAAACAGGGTCAGGCGGCGAACTTCCGTCGTCAGCGTCTGCACGTCGGAGACTTGGGCGGTCATGCCGACCACGAAGGAATAATAGAGGAAATCCCACATGATCGGATCGCCGCCGCCGGGGAATTTGAGGCCGCCGGTGTCGCGCTTCTTGCCGTCCTTGTCCGAGATCTTGGCATAGTAGAGATGGGCATAGTGGAAGGACGCCGCCATATGCAGGGTCAGCCAGCCCAGGGGCACGTTGGCGACCGAGAGCCAGAGCCCGATGCGGCTGACTTCCCCGCTGGTCCGGTTCAGGAGGATGAAGATCGAGCCGATGCTGAGGATGACCGCGATGATGGTCATGCCCGCGATCAGCCCGAAGCCTTCATCCTCGATGCTGGCCCGCAGCCGCATCTTGCTCGGCGCCTCGTAGATTGCGAGCATCATCGTCAGCACCAGATAGATCGCGAAGAAGGCGTCGCCCGCCAGCAGGATCGGCAAGGGCGGCGGCAAGATGGCGAGCGGCAGAATCTGCAGGACGACCCAGATGACGAAGCCCAGGAACGCCGCGATATAGAACCGGGCGTGGTGCAACAGATGACCGCGGACTCTTTCGAACAACCTTGGATTCTCCTTTGGCGGGGCGAGCGGCCGGCAATCCATGGTCAGGGCATCATCTGATAAGGCCGGATGCGCTCGAAAGACTAGCATCCCGCTGCTTCGCGCCCCATGGAGAAGCGCAAAACCCGAAGAGCCATCGATGGGCGAACATAAGGTCGGTCGCGACTTCGGTCGTCTCCGGCCCTCGCGGGGATCACCGTTGAACCGATCGGCCGCTCAGAGCTTTGCGATGTAGTCCCGCGCCCGCGCCGCCTTGCGCCCGAGCGCCGCGAGCGAGGCCTCGACGATCGCCTTCTCGTCGATGCGGTAATAGCGATAGAGATCGCCGATGGTTCCCGTCTGGCCGAAATGCTCGACGCCCAGCGCCTGGACCCGGTGGCCGCGCACGCCGCCGAGCCAGGAGAGCGCGGCGGGATGCCCGTCCAGCACCGTCACCAGTGACGCGTCGCGCGCCAGAGGCGCCAGCAGCCGCTCGACATAGCTGTCCGGGATTGCCGCTTCTTCTTCGTCGCCCGCATGAAGCTGGCGCTTCTTCTCGGCCGCATGCCAGCCGGCGCAGAGCCGGTCGGCGGAGGTGATCGCCAGCACCGCGATGTCGGGGATGTCCTCGGCCAGCAGCCCCGCCGCGCGCTGTGCCTCCTCGGCGACGGCGCCCATATAGCAGATCGCGAGCCGGCATCCGGGCGCCGGCGGGCGCATCCAATAGCCGCCCTGGATGATGCCCTCGGTGATGTCCGCATCGAGCGTCCGCCCCGGCTGCGCCAGGGGCCGCGTCGAGAGCCGCAGATAGACCGAGCCGCCGGTCTCCTCGCGGACCCAGGCCTCGCGCTCCCACTCCGCTGCCTCCGCCTGCTTGTCGCGCTGCATATAGGCGAAGCCCCATTTCATGATCGCGGCAAGCTCGTCCACATAGGCCGGCTCGAAGGCGGCGATGCCGTCCTGGGCGATGCCGATCAGCGGCGTCGCGATCGATTGATGGGCGCCGCCTTCGGGCGCCAGCGTGATGCCCGAGGGCGTCGCCACCAGCAGGAAGCGCGCATCCTGGTAGCAGGCATAGTTGAGCGCATCAAGGCCGCGCTGGATGAAGGGATCGTAGAGCGTGCCCACCGGCAGCAGCCGCTGATCCATCAGGCTGTGCGTCAGGCCCAGGGCGCCCAGCATCAGGAACAGATTGTTCTCGGCGATTCCGAGCTCGATATGCTGGCCCTCGGGGCCGCCGCCCCATTTCTGCGGCGAGGTCAGGCGGCGGAGCTGGAACGGATCCTCCTGCGCGGCGAAAGAGAAGCGCCCGCGGCGATTGACCCAGGGCCCGAGATTGGTCGAGACCGTCACGTCGGGCGAGGTGGTGACGATGCGCTCGGCCAGCGCCGACTTGCCGGCGGCAAGCTCGTTCAGGATCTTGCCGAAGCCCTCCTGGGTCGACATGGTCTGGCCCTGGGGCAGCGGAAAATCGTCGGGCACCGGCAGTGCCGGCGGGTGATGGCGCCGCGTCGCGGTCGAGCGGAACGGCACCTCGGCCAGGAAGCGCTCGAGTTCGGCCGCGGAACCGTCGAGACCTTCGAACGCGTCCCATTCGTGGCCCGATCGTACGCGGTTCTCGGTTCGGAACTGCTCCATCTGCGCCGGCGTCATCAGCCCCGCGTGATTGTCCTTGTGCCCGGCGAAGGGCAGACCGTGCCCCTTCACCGTATAGGCGATGAAGCAGACCGGGCGGTCGCGGCCGGCGGCGCGGAAGGCATCGAGCAGCAGCCCCAGGTCATGACCGCCGAGATTGGTCATGAGCCGCGCCAGGCCCGCGTCGTCATAACGCGCGAGCAGCTCAGGCACGCCACGCTCGCGGCCGATATCTGTCTCAAGCTGGCGACGCCATCCGGCGGCTCCCTCATAGGTGAGCGCCGAATAGATGCTGTTGGGGCAGGAATCGATCCATTGCCGCAGCGCCTCGCCGCCCGGCTGCTTGAAGGCCTCGGTCAAGAGCCGCCCATATTTGAGCGTCACCACCTCCCAGCCCATATTGAGGAAGAGATGCTCGACCTTCTCGAACAGCCGGTCACTTGCGACCGCGTCGAGGCTCTGGCGGTTATAGTCGACGACCCACCAGCAATCTTTCAGCCCGTGCTTCCAGCCCTCGAGCAGCGCCTCATAGACATTGCCCTCGTCGAGCTCGGCATCGCCCACCAGCGCCACCATGCGACCCGGCTGCAACCCTTTCGCCCAGGGCTTGGCCTTCAGATAGTCGCGCGCCAGGCTGCCCATGATGGTGATGGCCGCACCCAAGCCCACCGAGCCGGTCGAGAAATCGACATCGTCCTGGTCCTTGGTGCGCGACGGGTAGGACTGCGCGCCGCCGAAGCCGCGGAAGCGCTCGAGCTGGTCGCGCGATTGGTTGCCGAGGAGATACTGGATCGCGTGGAAGATCGGGCTCGCATGCGGCTTGACCGCGACCCGGTCCTGCGGCTCGAGGATCGAGAAATAGAGCGCCGTCATCACGGTCGCGAGCGAGGCGGACGAGGCCTGGTGGCCGCCGACCTTGAGGCCATCCTCGTTCTCGCGGATATGGTTCGCATGATGGATGGTCCAACTGGCGAGCCACAGCACCTTGCGCTCGAGCTCGGCCAGCAATGCCAGCTCGCGCTCGCGGGCCTCGGTCGAAACGACGTCGCGCGCGGCAGCGCTGGCGGAAGACGGGGACATGCGGGAAGGCTCCGTCGGGGTTCGGGGCCCGAAGCCTAACAGGAGTTCGGGACAGCCCCAAGACGGCTCGGAATGGCGGGATTTTCATCTCCGCCGTCTCCGTTTCTGCGGCGGCGGGCGCCCTGGCGCTTGGCAGAAAAAGAGGGATCAATGTCATTGCTGCCATCCTCGGCCGGCCCGATAATCCGTCCATGGCGACGACCCCTTCCCTCCGCCCCGCCCACCGACCCGCCAAGCCGCGCGTCGTTGCCATGTTGGCAATCGAGAACGCGCAGATCCTGGATGTCACGGGGCCGCTCGAAGTTTTCGGTTGTACCAACAGGTTCCTCATCGCCAGCGGCGTTCTCAACGGACCGGCCTATAGCCTCCAGATTCTGGGAGAGCGTGCCGGACCGGTCACCACCAACAGCGGCCTTCAGGTCTTCGCCACCCATGCCATCCACGGCAGGCGAGAGCCGATGGATACGTTTTTCATCGCCGGCGGCAGCGGGGTGTGGCAGGCGCGCGAAAGTCAGCGGCTGATCCGGTGGATCAAGCGGTCGGCCAGGGCATCGCGACGCGTCGCCTCGGTCTGCAGCGGTGCCTTTCTTCTGGCGGCGACCGGATTGCTGAACGGTCGCGCCGCCACCACCCATTGGCAGGATTGCGGCAGGATGGCGCGAGAGTTTCCCGAGGTCCGCCTCGAACCCGACCGCATCTTCGTGCGCGACGGCAAGTTCTACAGCTCAGGCGGAGTGACCGCCGGCATGGACCTGGCTCTCCATCTCGTCGAGCAGGATTGGGGACGCGACGTCGCCGTGCAGGTCGCCCGCACCCTGGTGCTGTTCCTGCGCCGTCCCGGAGGACAATCCCAGTTCAGCCCACATCTGGCGGCCGAGGGCGGCCGCGACCCGATCCGCCAGGCCCAGCGGTTCATTCTCGCCCATCCCGACGAGGATCTCTCGGTGCCGGTCCTGGCCGAGATCGCCGGCATGAGCCCGCGGAATTTCGCGCGGGCCTTCGTCGCGGACACCAGCATGACCCCGGCCAAGTTCGTCGAGCAGGCCCGCATCGATGCGGCGCGACTGCGGCTGGAGCAATCCACGGCCTCGATCGACGCCATCGCACGCGATTGCGGCTTCGGGGCGCCGGAACGGATGCGGCGCGCCTTTCATCGCCATCTTTCGATCGATCCCTCGAGTTACCGCAAGACATTCAGCACAACCCTAGGAGCCGTCAATGCTGGAACTCCGGCCCAATTGCGAGTATTGCGACAAGGACCTGCCGCCGCATGCGACCGAGGCGCGGATCTGCACCTATGAATGCACGTTCTGCGCGGACTGCGTCGAACGTCATCTCGCCAATGTCTGCCCGAACTGCGGCGGCGGTTTCGTCCCCCGCCCGATCCGCCCGGTGACCGAACGCCGCCCGGGCCTGTGCCTCGTCAAGAGGCCTGCGTCGACCGAGCGTGTCCATCTCAGCTATGACCGAGCCGAAATTGCAGCCTTTGTGCAGACGGTGCGCACCATTCCCCCGGAGCGGCGGTAGCCACGCTCCCCGAACTAGGTCATCCCCTATGATTCCCCATGACGTCCCCCTGCAGATCGGCTCGTTGCTGTTCGACGGGCTGGATCAGATCGATCTGACCGGCCCCTTCGAGGTGCTCTCCCGGTTTCCGAATTCCACCTATCGCATCTACGCCCGGACCTTGGCACCGGTTCGGGACCTGAAAGGATTGCGCCTGTATCCCGACGCCATGCTGACCGATGCGCCGCAGCTCGATCTTCTTCATATCCCGGGTGGATGGGGCCAGGAGGCGTTGATGGAGGACGAGGAAACACTCGCCTGGATCAGAGCCCAGGCGGCAGGGGCGAGATGCCTCTTCTCCGTCTGCACGGGTGCCTTGATCTGCGGAGCGGCGGGACTGCTCAAGGGCCGGAAGGCCACGACCCATTGGGCCTCGATGCATCTGCTGCCCTATTTTGGCGCCACACCCGTCAATCAGCGCGTGGTGATGGACGGGAACATGGTCTTCGCGGCAGGCGTCACTGCGGGCATCGATGGCGCCCTGCGCGTCGCGGCGGAACTGAGGGGCGACGCCGCCGCAAAATCCATCCAGCTTTACATGCAATATGCCCCCGAGCCTCCCTTCAATAGCGGGACGCCGGAAACCGCGCCGAGCGATATCCTGCGGGAAGCGAGGCTTTCGCTGAAGGCGACGACGGACCGGCGCGAGCAGACCGCCCGTCGTGTCGCCCAGCGCCTCGGGATTGCCCTGCCGCCCCCGCGGGCAGCGTGATCTCGCGATAACGTCAGGCGAGTGGCATCTGGTGGAAAAGCAAAGCCTTCTACGATCGCGGCTTGAGCTTGTCCGGATCGTAGAACGGGAACCGCGTCACGGTCGCCGGGATGCGCTTCTGCTGGCCGTCGAGCTTGCCGACCTCGACCTCGGTGCCGATCGCGGCATAGGCGATGTCCATGCGGCAGAGCGCGATGTTCTTCTTCAGGACCGGCGAACGGCAGCCCGAGGTGATGACGCCGACCTGCGCGCGGCCGACATGGACGCAGTTGCCATGGGCCGCCGCCTCGTTCCCCTCGAGCTCGAGACCCACGAGAGTCCGCTGCGGATGCTCCTTGCGCCGCAGTACCGCCTCGCGGCCGATGAATTCCTCATTGCCCTTGACCGCGACGGTGAATCCGATGCCGGCCTCGAACGGGTCGATCTGGTCGTTGAACTCGGCATTGAAGAAGACGAGCCCCGCCTCGATGCGCAGGATGTCGAGCGCCTCGAGACCCAGCGGCTTCAGCCCTTGCGGCTGCCCCGCCTCCCACACCGCGTCCCAGACCTTGAGCGCATCCTTGGGATGGCAGAACAGCTCATAGCCCAGCTCGCCGGTATAGCCGGTGCGCGACGCGATCACCGGCGTTCCGTCATAGCCACCGATGCGCCCGATGGTGAAATGGAACCAGCCGATCTCCTCCAGCTTCGGATTGGCCGGCGCGGTCCAGACGATCTCCTTGAGGATGTCGCGGCTCTTCGGCCCCTGGACCGAGAGGTTGTGCAGCTGGTCGGTCGAGCTCTTGACCCAGGCGCGCAGGCCCCGCTTGGCCGCCTGTTCGCGCAGCCACTGGCCGGTATATTCGTCGCCGCAGACCAGCCGGAACTTGTCGCCGCCCAGCCGGAAGACGATCGCGTCGTCCAGCATCCCGCCGGTCTCATAGCAGAGCGCGGTGTAAACACATTGGAGATCGGCGAGCCGCTTGATGTTCCGGGTGCAGACGAGCTGGAGCAGCGTCTCGGCCTCGGGGCCCAGCACCTCGAACTTCCGGAGCGCGCTCAGATCGAGGACGATCGCCGCCTCGCGCGCGGCCCAGTATTCGTCCACGGCCCCCGTCGCGGTGTAGCGCGAGGGCAGCCAGAAGCCGCGATATTCGGCGAAGTTCCGGGTGAGCGCCGAGGTGCGCGGATGGAAGGCGGTCTCGCGCGTCAAGCGCGGCTCTGAATCGGCTGACATGCGGAAGGCGATCGCTCGCTGAAAATCGGATTTCGCGGGATAGATGCGGACATGGATATCGGTCGGGTTCCAGGCATTGGTCGCGTCGATATCGTCGGGACAAGCCGAGGAGGCGCAGACCAGGTCGGTCATGGCGCGCAGCAGCACATAGTCGCCGGGCCTGGACCAGGGATCCTCGAGGAAGATCGCGTTCTGGCTGGTGAGGCCGGTGTTGTAGAAGAAATTGATGCAGGGCCAGCCGCGCTTGGGCGCGACACCGAAGGGCTTCAGGCTGGCGCTGAAATTCTCCGAGCAGCTCGGATGGCCGGGATAGCCGGCATCCTCGTAGAAGCGCGCCGTGCAGGCAAGGCCGAAGCTGTCATGCCGGCCGACGGTGTCCTGCACCACCTCGACCAGCGGCTGCAGGTCGGTCGTGAAGAATTTCGAGGCGAGCCCCGGACCCGGATAGAGCAGCCCGGTCATGGTGCGGGTCGCGGTCATGTCGAAGCCGCGGTCGATGCCCTTCTCCAGCAGGCGCGCATCGACGCAGACGAAGTCCGAGCATTGCCGCCCGGCCACGTCGATCACCTGGATATATTCGCCGGCCTTGACCTCGTAGGCACGCGCCGTGCATCTCGCGACCCGCAGCTCCGTGCGGAAATCCGCCAGCGGCTCGGGCAGCGGCGGCTCGACCAGCGGCGTCGCAGTGGCGCGATGGACCACCACGCTGAGATCGGTCGGCGCATCCTGCGCGTCGACCGCCATCGGCCCGCCGGCCGCATGGAAGATCGCCAGGCATTCGCGCGCGACCACCAGCTCGACGGTTTCACCCGGCAGGGACTCGCGCGCGAAGAGGACGCCCGTGCGGCTCACCCGCGAAGGCAGATTGCGCTGGCGCAATTGCGCGGCGATCGCGCGAGACTCCGGGTCGGCGCCGGCCAGCAGACGGTTGATGCCTGGCGACTCCCGGACCGCATCTATCCCCAAGGCCGCCATATCCTCCTGCCCATCGGGCGCGAAGACCGCGATCTCGCAAGCCTGGCGACCCTCGCGATCCGTGACCGAAACACGGTCGCCGCGGAAGAGATGAAGGATGACCGCGCCGGCGCCCCGCACCAGATGGCGCTCGACGCCCGGCCGGAACAGCGGCAGGCCCGGCTCGCGCAGGCGCGGCCGCGGGATCGCAGGGCTCGGTGTCGGCGTGACCAGGTTCATGAGGGTAATTATCGCGTCGGCAGAGGGTCTTCCGCAAGACCGCTATCGGGCCGCCTCAGGCGCCATTGGTGTTGGATTGGATTCGGAAAGACCAGGCGGCGCAAGCCTCACCAAGCCCCCCGCCCACTCACCTTGCTCTGACCTCCCCGGGGAGGTGATCTTTCGACTGAGCGATTTTCTTTCTCATCCCTTCCCCCTTGCGGGAAGGGGGTGGGTCGTAACTCGATCGATATACCAACACCCGCATCCAAACCCGCCTTGACGAACGCCCGCGATACAATCATAAGATGCGCCGCCTTCGCGCCTTGCAGCCCTTCGGGCCGGCAGCGCACATGACAGGAACGACGACCATGCTTCTCCCGGTCTGCCGCCATTCGGATTCGATAGCGTCAGGCGCCAATTCGCGCCCGGAACGCAATCCCATGCTGCCAGCCGCAGCGGGAAGCGGTTTGACCGTGACTTAGCCATCCGACCAATCTTGGCTATCCGATCAAACCCTCCCGCGACCCAGTTCCGGGAGGGTTTTTTTATTGCCTCGCGGAACCGTCTCGACATCACACACGACCCAAGCACACGGCATCACTCATGTTGCTCACCATCTCCACCACCCATCGCCCCGCCACCGATCTCGGCTTTCTTCTCCATAAGAACCCCGAGCGGCTGCATGAGAAGGAATTGGCTTTCGGCCGCGCCCTCGCCTTCTTCCCCGAGGCAGGCGAGGAACGTGCGACCTTTGCCCTGACCGTCGATATCGACCGGGTCCAGCTCGTGCGCGGCAAGGGCGATGGTGAGGGGTTGCTCGACCAGTATGTAAACGATCGTGCCTATGCAGCTTCGTCCTTTCTGTCCGTGGCTTTGGGCAAGGTCCTGAACACGGCAATGGCGGGGCGATCCAAGCATCGTCCGGACCTGACCGACACCCGCCTGCCTCTGGTGGTGACGGTCGAGCCGATCGCCGCGCGCGGCCGGGACGGCATGGCTGCTCGCCTGTTCGAGCCGCTGGGCTACCAGGTGCGGGCGCAACCGCACATGCTCGACCTGCAGCGTCTCGACTGGGGCGCCAGCCCCTATGTCACGCTGCGGCTCGAGGGAATGCTAACAGTCCGAGAGATGCTGACGCATCTCTATGTGCTGATTCCCGTGCTCGACAATTCCAAGCATTTCTACGTGAACGCGGACGAGGTGGAGAACCTTCTCGCCAAGGGCGCCGGCTGGCTCGATGGCCATCCGGAAAAGGAATTCATCGTCAACCGCGCCCTGCGGCGAAAGCCGGGTCTGGTGCGCGAGGCGCTGGCGCGCCTGTCGGAAACGGCGGCCAGCGACGAGGAATTCGCGCCCGAGATCAAGAATGCCGGCGAGGAGACCCTCGAGACGCCGATCCGCCTCAACGACCAGCGCATGGAGACGGTGACCGCGGCACTGCTGGCGAGCGGCGCCAAGCGCGTCGTCGATCTCGGCTGCGGCGAAGGCCGGCTGCTGCGCGAGCTCAAGGACCATCGCCAGTTCGAGGAGATCGTCGGCGTGGACGCCTCGCTCCACAGCCTGGAGCGGGCCGAGAAGCGGCTGAAATTCGAGCGCATGGCCGAGCGCCAGCGGGCGCGCTTCAAGCTGCTTCATGGCGCCCTCACCTATCGCGACCGGCGATTGGCCGGTTACGACGCGGCGGCCCTGGTCGAGGTGATCGAGCATATCGATGTCGACCGGCTGCCGGCCCTGGAGCGGGCCGTGTTCGAGTTCATGGCGCCGCCGATGGTCCTCGTGACCACGCCCAACCGCGAATATAACGCGCTGTTCGAGGGCATGGCGCCCGGCGCGATGCGCCATCGCGACCATCGTTTCGAATGGTCGCGGGTGGAATTCGAGGGTTGGGCGACGGCTGTCGCCGCTGTCCATGGCTACGCCGTGCGGTTCCAGCCTATCGGCCCGGTCGACGACGCTTTGGGGGCGCCGACACAAATGGCGGTCTTCACCCGGGGAGCCTCCACATGAGCCGCATCGATCTTCCGGAGTTCAGCCTGGTCGTCCTGGTTGGCGCCAGCGGCTCGGGCAAATCCACCTTCGCCCGGAAGCATTTCCGGCCGACCGAGATCGTCTCGTCCGATTTTTGCCGCGGCATCGTCGCCGACAACGAGAACGACCAGACCGTCTCGCCGGCTGCCTTTGCGCTGGTTCATTTCATCGCCGAGCAGCGCCTCGCGGGACGGCGTCTTACCGTGATCGACGCAACCAACGTCCGGCCCGAGGATCGCCGGGCTTATGTCGAGATCGCACGCCGATATCACGCCCTCCCTGTCGCGATCGTCCTCGATCTCGATGAGCGGCTCTGCCATGAGCGCAACGCCCCTCGGCCGGATCGCCAGTTCGGCGTCCATGTGGTCCGCAACCATGTGAAGACGCTCCGGAGGAACCTGCGCAACCTCAAGCGCGAGGGCTTCCGTCAGATCCATGAGCTTCGAGACTTGGCGCAGGTGGAGGCGGCCGAGATCACGCGTCATCCGCTCTGGACCGACCGGCGGGCGGAAACCGGACCGTTCGACATCATCGGCGACATCCATGGTTGCTGCGACGAGCTGGAAGCCTTGCTCGACCGCCTCGGCTATGGCGTGACCTTCTCCGGCGAGGGGAGTGAACGGGCCTGCGCGGTCACGGCACCGCCGGGCCGCAAGGCGCTCTTCGTCGGCGACCTGGTCGATCGCGGACCCCGCACGCCCGATGTGCTCCGCCTGGTCATGGGCATGGTCGAATCCGGCCAGGCGCTCTGCATCGTCGGCAACCACGAGAACAAGCTGCTGAAATGGCTCAACGGCCGCGACGTGCAGCGGACGCACGGGCTAGCGGAATCCATCGCCCAGCTCGAGGCCGAGCCGGAATTCTTCCGTCGGCAGGTTCGGGCTTTTCTCGACAAGCTGGTCAGCCATTTCTGGCTCGATAGTGGCCGTCTAGCGATCGCCCATGCCGGTATCAAAGGCGAGATGATCGGCCGCGCCTCGGGCGCCGTGCGCGACTTCTGCATGTATGGCGAGAGCACCGGGGAAGTCGACGAGTTCGGCTTGCCGGTTCGCTATCCTTGGGCACAGGATTATCGCGGCTCGACACAGATCGTGTATGGCCACACGCCGGTTCCGGAGGCCGAGTGGCTGAACGAGACGATCTGTATCGACACGGGCTGCGTGTTCGGCGGCAAGCTGACGGCCCTGCGCTATCCCGAGCGCGAGTTGGTCTCCGTCCCGGCGGCGCGAACCTATTTCGAGCCGATCCGCCCCTTGGCCGTTTCAGGTCCGGCGCGCGGGGCGCAGGCGGTCGCCGACGACATGCTCGACCTGGCGGATGTCCGCGGCAAGCGCATCATCGCGACCCGGCTCGCCAAAACCGTGACCGTGAATGAAGCCAACGGGGCGGCGGCCCTCGAGGTCATGAGCCGCTTCGCCATGAACCCGAAATGGCTGGCCTATCTGCCGCCGACCATGTCGCCCTCGGAGACCAGCGGTGCCGACGGCTGGCTCGAGCATCCGGCCGAGGCCTTCGCCTATTTCCGGAACCAGGGCGTGACCGCCGTGGTCTGCGAAGAGAAGCATATGGGATCGCGCGCCGTGATCGCGGTCTGCCGCGACGAGGCGGCCGCCCGCCGGCGCTTCGGCACGACCGGCGCGGAGACCGGGGCGATCTTTACTCGTACCGGCCGCGCCTTCTTTCCTGAGGCGGCGACCTCGGAAGCGCTCCTGGCACGGATGCGGGCTGCGATGGACCAGTGCGACTTCTGGAATCGCTTTGCCACCGACTGGGCGCTGCTCGATTGCGAGCTCATGCCCTGGTCGGCCAAGGCGCAAGGTCTCATCCTCGAGCAATATGCCCCGACCGGCACGGCGGCGCGGATCTCGACCGAGGCCGTCTCGGCGGCCTATGCCGCGGCCGGGGCGCGGGGCATCGAGCTGGGCGCGTTGCCCGACCAGGCCGCAGGCCGCGTGCTGTTGGCTGAGCGCTTTGCCGCCGCCTATCGGCGCTATTGCTGGCAGGTGAACGCGATCGGGGATTATCGGATCGCGCCGTTCCATCTGCTGGCGACCGAAGGGGCCGCGCATCTGGACAAGAATCATCTCTGGCACATGGCGGAGCTGGCCCAGCTTGCCGAGAGCGGAGACCCCGTGCTGATGGCGACGGCCCATCGGCGCGTCGATCCGTTCGACGAGGCTCAGGTAGCGGAGGCCACCGACTGGTGGGTCGCCATGACTGACGCCGGCGGTGAGGGTTTCGTGGTGAAACCGCTCGACTTTATCGCCCGTGGGCCGCGCGGACTGATCCAGCCGGCAATCAAATGCCGAGGCCGCGAATATCTGCGCATCATCTACGGCATCGATTACGATTCGCCGGAGAACCTGCCGCGCCTGCGCCGCCGCGGCTTGGGGCGTAAGCGCGCTCTCGCCTTCCGCGAGTTCGCTCTCGGCGCCGAAGCGCTCTACCGCTTCGTCGAACGCCAGCCGTTGCATCGCGTCCATGAATGCGTTTTCGGCGTGCTGGCTCTGGAGAGCGAGCCGGTGGATCCGAGGCTGTAGCGAAGAGGCGCGCTTGTCCTTTCTATCCCCCAAATTCGGGGGAGGGCCAGGGAGGGGCTGCTTTATCGAGGTGCGCCTTACGCCTTCGGATATTTGATCGAGAGGATCTCGAGCGAGAGGTCGCCGGCGGGGCGTTTCCAGAGCACAGTGTCGCCGACGCTGGCGCCGCTGATCGCGCGCGCCAGGGGCGAGACCCAGCTGATCT
>NZ_JBOHKS010000242.1:0-25923 GCF_050729195.1 Hypericibacter sp. | reverse complement strand
TCGCTGGGACCGCGCCACTCTGTGGCATTCATAATCATTTCTTCTCTTCCGGACCGCGCGCGGTCCCGGCTATGACTTCTGGTCTTCCGCGGGCGTCAGGGTCGTCAGCGCGAGTGCGTGGAGGCCGGCGTCGAATTCGCCCTTCAAGGTCTCGTAGACCAGGCGCTGTCGGGCCACCCTGTTCTTGCCTTCGAATTCCGTCGATACGATCTCGACCCGGAAGTGCGACTCTCCACCTTCGCGGTGCCCTGAATGGCCGCGATGCTTCGACGATTCATCCTCGATGGTGAGCCGAGACGGCGTGAACCGTGTCCGCAGCCTGTTGTCAATTGCGTTCGCCACCGCGCCCATCGCTCGCCTCTCTTGCCCGCCAAATGCGTTGAACACATATTACCCGAATGTCTCGACGGCGAGCCCAACCTCTTGCAGCAACCGACGGCGCCCACGCTTTTCAGCGGGTGTGCGAATCGCCGGGCTGTCGACTGCAGGGCGAGTACCGTGCGCCGTTCGCGCGCGACCGGCTCGACCAGTATCGCTGGTTCTGCCTCGACCATGTGCGCGACTACAACAAGAAGTGGGACTATTTCGCCGGCCTCGACGCCGGCGAGATCGAGCGGCACATCCGGGCCGACACCACGTGGCGCCGCCCGGTCTGGCCGCTCGGCGGCCGGCGCAACGGCGGCCCGCAAATTCATGACCCTCTCGGCCTCAGCGAAGAAGCCGGCCTGAACGAAAAACCGCCGCCGCGGATGGATGGCAGCGAGCAACTTACTCCCGCCGAGCGGAACGCCATGGGCGTTCTTGAACTTTCATGGCCGACAACCCGGGCAGACGTGAAATCTCGTTACAAGGAACTTGTCAAAATTCACCATCCCGATGCCAATGGCGGCGCGCGGGAGGCCGAGGAAAAGCTCAAGGAAATCAACGTCGCCTATTCCACCCTGCGAGCCTCCGAGCACCTTCCGGTGGAGTGATTAGCCTTCCTCAGGGCAGCCACGGCAATTGGTCGCTTGCAGCACACAATTTGGCCTGCGACTATGTTTTGTCAGCCCGCAATTTGGCGGGCTTTGTATTGTAGGACACGTGATGGCCTCCACGACGACCGCTGCCCATCAAAACGTTTCGGGCATGCCGGATATCAAGGTTTCCGCCCGCCAGCTGTTTGGCATCGACACCGACATGGAAGTACCGGCGTTCAGCGCGACGACCGAGCATGTGCCTCCGGTGGACGATGCATACCTCTTCGACCATGACACGACGATGGCGATCCTCGCCGGTTTCGCGTTCAACCGACGGGTCATGGTCCAGGGCTATCACGGCACCGGCAAGTCGACCCACATCGAGCAGGTCGCAGCGCGCCTCAACTGGCCCTGCCTGCGCGTCAACCTCGACAGCCACATTTCCCGTATCGACCTGATCGGCAAGGACGCCATCGTGTTGAAGGACGGCAAGCAGATCACCGAGTTCCGCGAAGGCATCCTGCCGTGGGCGCTGCAGAACCCGACCGCGCTGGTGTTCGACGAATACGACGCCGGCCGCGCCGACGTGATGTTCGTGATCCAGCGCGTGCTCGAGGTCGAAGGCAAGCTGACGCTGCTCGACCAGAACAAGGTCCTGCGTCCGCATCCCTCTTTCCGCCTGTTCGCCACCGCCAACACGATCGGCCTCGGCGACACCTCGGGCCTCTATCACGGCACGCAGCAGATCAACCAGGGTCAGATGGACCGCTGGAACATCGTCACCGTGCTCAATTATCTGCCGCATGACGACGAGGTGAACATCGTCCTCGCCAAGGCGCCGACCTACGACACCGACGAGGGCCGCAAGACGATCTCGGCCATGGTGGCGCTGGCGGACCTGACGCGCTCCGGCTTCATCGCCGGCGATATCTCGACCGTCATGTCGCCGCGCACGGTGATCACCTGGGCGGAGAACGCGAAGATCTTCAACGACATCGCGTTCGGCTTCAAGGTGACCTTCCTCAACAAGTGCGACGAGATCGAGCGCACGACGGTGGCCGAGTATTACCAGCGCTGCTTCGGCACCGAGCTGAAGCAGGCCGGCAAGACCCAGCTCGTCTAAGCGACGAGCCGGGCGGCCATGGCCCAGAACGAGAGCGCCGTCGAAAGCTTCCGACGCGTCACCGCGGCGGCGATGCGCGCGATCGCGCGCAAGACCGAGCTCAACGTGACCTTCGCGCCCGGCCAGCATGGGCTGGCCGGCAACGAAGCGCGCCTTCCCCTGCCGGCCCGCGATCTGCCCAAGATCGAAGTGGCACAGGTGCGCGGCGAGGCCGACGCGATCGCCCTCAAGCTGCGCCTGCACAACGCCGAGACCCATCGCCGCGAGGCGCCCCGGACGGAAATGGGGCGCCAGATCTTCGACGCGGTCGAGCAGGCGCGGGTCGAGGCGGTCGGCTCGCGCCACATGACCGGCGTCAGCGAGAACCTGGCGGCGGCACTCGAGGAACATTGCCGGCAGCGCGGCTATGCGCGCGTGACCGAACGCGAGCAGGCGCCGCTCTCCGAGGTCCTGCGGCTTCTGGCCCGCGAGGCCATGACCGGCCAGCCGGTGCCCAAGGCCGCGAAGCGCATCGTCGAATTGTGGAAACCGATCCTCGCCGACAAGGTGCTGGGCGACCTCGCGCGGATGGCGGAAACGGCGGACGACCAGCGCGCCTATGCGAGGGCGACGCGCCAGCTGCTGTCCGATCTCGACGTCGATATGGGCCCTGAGGACGCGCAGCCGGAGGATTCCGACGAGAGCGAGCAGGACGACCAGAACGACGATACCGACCAGAACAAGGGTGAAGGCGGCGAGCAGCAGAAATCCGAAGCGGCCGCCATGGAGACCGAGGCCGGCGACCGCGGCCAGGACGATGCCGACGCGCAGGAGACCGAAACCGCGTCCGACGAGATGGCGGATGCCGAGGAAGAATCGCCGGGCCGCCCCGGCCGGCCGCCGCAGTCCGATCTCTCCAACCGCAGCAACGAGCCGACCTACAAATCCTATTGCACCGAATATGACGAGATCGTCGAGGCGGCCGACCTCTGCGATCCCGACGAGCTCGGCCGCCTGCGCCAGCTCCTCGATCAGCAGCTCCAGCATCTCCAGGCGGTCGTGGGCAAGCTCGCCAACCGGCTGCAGCGCCGCCTGATGGCGCAGCAGTCGCGCTCCTGGGAGTTCGACATCGAGGAAGGCCTGCTCGACAGCGCGCGCCTCAGCCGCGTCGTGGTCGATCCCGTCCTGCCGCTCTCCTTCAAGCGCGAGAAGGATATGGAGTTCCGCGACACGGTGGTGAGCCTGCTGATCGACAATTCGGGCTCGATGCGCGGCCGCCCGATCACGGTCGCCGCCATGAGCGCCGACATCCTGGCGCGCACGCTCGAGCGCTGCGGCGTCAAGGTCGAGGTGCTGGGCTTCACCACGCGCATGTGGAAGGGCGGCCAGTCGCGCGAGCGCTGGCTCGCCGGCGGCAAGCCCGCCAATCCGGGCCGGCTCAACGATTTGCGCCATATCGTCTACAAGAATGCCGACGCCCCCTGGCGGCGCGCGCGCAAGAGCCTCGGCCTCATGCTGCGCGAGGGCATCCTCAAGGAGAATATCGACGGCGAAGCGCTGCTCTGGGCCCACGAACGGTTGTTGGCGCGCCCCGAACAACGCCGCATCCTGATGGTCATCTCCGACGGCGCGCCGGTGGACGATTCCACCCTCTCGGTCAATCCGGGCAATTACCTGGAGCGCCATTTGCGCGAGGTGATCGACTGGATCGAGACGCGCTCGCCGGTCGAGCTGGTCGCGATCGGCATCGGCCATGACGTGACGCGCTATTACCGGCGCGCGGTCACGATCGTCGATGCCGAGCAGCTGGGCGGCACCATGATGGAGAAGCTGGCCGAGCTGTTCGATGAATCGCAGGCCGAGCCGAAGATCCAGCGTGGCCGCGTCCGCCGCAAGGTCCTCCATTGAGGCAGGCCCCCGCTTCGCTCCGGCGGAGCGTTCTCTTGTCCCTTTTCCATTCCGTTCTGCTGGCCGTCGGACTTCTGGCGGCGGCGGGTCCGGCCGCGGCCGACGAGATGCCGCTCGAGGCGCAGGCCGTGCCGCTCGATCCGGTGCATCCCGATATGACCCATGTCGGCGCGCTCGATTATGTCGCGGGCTTCGCGCTGATGCCGGCGCCGACCTTGCTGGCGACCCGGCCCTTGGCGCCCTGGGGCGGTCTCTCCGACATGATGCTGGCGCGCGACGGCAGCGCCCTTCTCAGCGTCAGCGATATCGGCTGGTGGTGGCGTCTTCGCCTCACGCGCGACGCCCAAGGAAAGCTCACGGGCGTGCCGGGTGCCGAGGCCGCGCCGTTGCGCGATCTCGATGGCACGGCCCTCACCAGGAAATTCGAATCCGATGCCGAGTCGATGACGAAGCTGGCCGACGGGCGCTGGGTGGTGGGTTTCGAGCGCCATCACCGGCTCTGGAGCTATCCCGGTGCCGGCCCGGATGCGGTGCTGCCGGAAGGGCCCGCATCGCCGATCGACGGGCCGGCGACCCTGGTCAATCTGCCTGAGAACAACGGCATCGAGGCGCTGGCCGAGCTGGCCGACGGGCGGATCCTGATGCTGGCGGAGGGCCAGGAGAACGCGCCCGGCGACGGCGTCGGCTGGCTGGGGAAACCCGGCACCTGGGATCTGGTCACCATTCAGCACAGCCAGGGCTTCCGCCCGACGGCGCTGGCGCGACTGCCCTCGGGCGATCTGCTGCTGCTCGAGCGCTATTTCACCAAGAGCAAGGGACCGGCGGTGCGGATCTCCTTCATCGCGGCCGCGTCATTGGAACCGGGGGCGCGGTTGCAGCCGTCGCTGCTGGCGGAATGGCGCCTGCCGATGACAGTCGACAATTTCGAATGTCTCGCGATCGAGCCGGACGCCCAGGGCGGCTTCTATCTCTTCATCCTCTCGGATGACAATCAGAACCCGCTCCAGCGCACGCTGCTGATGCAGTTCCACTGGGCCGGGCCTTAGTTCCGAGGAACGCGGCGAGGCGTCAGCCGCCGTCGCTCAGATCGAATAATCCAGATGGATGCCGCATTCGCGCTTGTCGGTGCCGGCCCAGCGGCCGTCGCGCGCGGTCTCGCCTTCATGGATCGGGCGCGTGCAGGGCTCGCAGCCGATCGAGGCATAGCCTTCGTCGAACAGCGGATGCTGCGGCAGGCGATAGCGCTTGAAGGCCGCCTGCACATCCGCCGAATCCCAGCCCGCGAGCGGATTGAGCTTGATCTGGCCGGCCGAGGCTTCGGCGAAGGGAAGCGCGCTGCGCTCGCCGCCGTGATAGCGCTTGCGGCCCGTGATCCAGGCGTCGAAGCCCTTCAAGGCGCGATCGAGCGGACGCACCTTGCGCAGCGCGCAGCAGCGGTTGGGATCGCGCGACCAGAGATCGCCATGGGGATCCTCGGCCGCGAGCTCGGCCGGATCGGGCTCGATCGAGCGCAGATCGGTCAGGCCGAAACGCTGCTTGAGGATGTCGCGATACATGAGGGTCGCGTCGAAATGCTTGCCGGTCTCGAGGAAGATCACCGGCACGGAAGGATCGATCTCGGCCACGAGCTGCAGCACGATCGCGGCCTCGGCGCCGAAGGAGGAGACCACCGCGAGGCGGCCGGGGAAAAGATCGCGGATCGCGGTCGCGAGAATCTTCTGCGCCGTCATCCCGCGAAACCGAAGATCGAGATCGGCCGCATAGGCTGCGAGCGGCGAGCGTTTCGGCTTGGCCGCGTCGGCGACGCCTTCGAGCCCCGCCAGGCTCTCCATCACCGCGTCGGCTTTCGGCCGTTCGGCAATGACCGGCTCGACGAAGCTGCGTCCCGCGCAATCGGCAAACATCACATCCATCGGCATTCAACTCCTGAGACCCCAGGGGCCCATCCCATTAGCTGTGATCGCCGGGGCCAAGGTCAAATGAATTACCCTCTCCTATCGTGATTATTTATATAACACATTTATTATATGTTTAATTACCCTAAGGAACTATAACCAGCTGATTAAACTTCACTTTATCTTATGGAAGGGTTTACGGGTGCTCAGAGATTGGGCAGCCCCTGGCATGGCCCTGACCGATGAGAGGGCACGGAAGCCCCTGGCGCGCCCGGACCAGACCGGCAGGCCGTCCCGGCGGCACTCTGCGGGCTGCGGGGGGCTGATGGCAGTGAACTCCCACCACCGCTGATCAGAAGGCCCAGAACGCGAATGCCGCCCGGTTGGACCCGGGCGGCATTGTCGCTGTCTTCAGAGAGGGACGTCGACGACCCTTCCGGGTCGAAACTGAGGGGCCTTAAGCGGCGGCCTGCTGCTTGGCGAGCGCCTTCGTGATCCGCTTCTTCAGCCGGCGCGCATCGTCCGACAGGCCCGTATTGCTGACGCCGAGCAGATAGGCGTCGATGCCACCATTATGCTCGACCGTGCGGAGCGCATTGACGCTGAGGCGGATATGGACCACGCCACCCAGCGCATCGCTCTGGAGCGAGGCCTGCTGCAGGTTCGGCATGAACCGACGCTTGGTCTTGTTGTTCGCGTGGCTCACATTGTGACCCGACTGGATGCCTTTACCGGTCAGGGGGCAGCGGCGCGCCATGGCTAAGTCCTTATTTTAACATTAATTTGCCGCCTTGGCGCGAAGCCCGAGCCCGGCGGCGAGGGGCGTGTTTTACGGCAGCGCCACCCCTGTCGTCAACCCTGGCGTCGGGGCAGGTCGTCGCGGGGGGCCAGGGGCTCTCGGGCCGGGGCGGGCGCTTTCCGGCCGGGCCGGAGCGCCAGCGCCACCCCGCCCAGCACCCCCGCCCCGCCGAACCCGGCCAGCCAGGTCAGATGCTCGCCGAAGAAGAGGTAACCCGCGAGGAAGGCCACCGGCAAGGAGAGGAAGCTGATGGTCGCCAGCACCCGCACCGGCGCAAGCTTCAGGGTCTGGAGCGCCAGGAGGCTGTAGAGCGTACCCAGACCCGCGACCCCCAGCATCAGCAGATGGTCCCGGGCCGTCAGCGGCGCCCATTGCAGGGCCGCGACCGGCGCCATGCCGATCGTGGTGGCGATGGCGAGCCAGAACATCAGGGCCAGCACATTGTCGCTGCGGCCGGCCGCGCGGGTGATCACCTGCATGCTGCCCCAGGCGATGGCGCCCGCCATCGGCACCAGGATCATCGGGTCGAGCCTGAGGTCGCCCATGCCGGTCATCATCAGGATCCCGACCAGTGCGATCGCCACACCCAGCCAGCGCCACCAGCCCAGATGCTCGCGCAGGAAATAGGAGGCGAGAATCATGGCCGCGAGCGGCTCGACATAGAACACCGCCGCCACGACCGAGAGTGGCAGGGTGGCGAGCCCGACATAGAGGCAGAAGGTCGCCGCGATATTGAGAAGCGCACGCCAGAGATGGATGCGCCGCCAGGGCGAGCCCGGCTTCACGCGCGTCACGATCAGCAAAGGCACCAGCAGCAGGAGACAATAGCTCCAGCGCAGCAGCGCGATCTGCGAGGGCGCGGCCGTGATCGCCGCCGTCTTCGCCAGCACATCCATCGCCACGCCGGCGACGACGGCCAGGAGCGACAAGGCGGCGCCGAAGGTCGCATGGCTGACAGCCGGCACTGCCGGCACCGTCGCGGCATCGGATGATTTCATGGATCGGGCCGCGATCTAGGTTTTGCGAAAGGCCGCCAACAGAGCCTGGGCCGCGGCCGGCGGACTGACGCGGCCGCAGGCGACCTGGGTCTCGAGCTCGGGCAGCCGCCCCGCCACTTCGGGATGGGCCTTGAGCGCAGCCAGGAGACTTTCGGAAAGCTCGCTCCAGAGCCAAGTCTTGGCCTGCGCGGCGCGGCGTGAGGCGCGCGTCCCGTTGGCCTCGGCCATCTTCGCCGCCGTCTCGACCGCCTGCCACAGCGCGGCGATGTTCTTGCCGGTGACGGCAGAGACCTCTTGCACCTGCACGGCGCCATCGGCTGCCGGCCGCAGCAGCCGCAGCGCCGCCTGATAGTCGGCGCCGGTGCGACCGGCGATCGGCTCGAGCGCCCCGTCCGATTTCGTCACCACCACCAGATCGGCAAGCTCGACGATGCCGCGCTTGATGCCCTGGAGATCGTCGCCGCCGCCCGGCTGCACCAGCAGCAGGAAGAGATCGACCATGTCGGCGACCGCGGTCTCGGACTGGCCGACGCCGACGGTCTCGATCATCACGATGTCGAAGCCCGCCGCCTCGCAGACCAGCATCGCCTCGCGCGTGCGCCGCGCCACGCCGCCGAGGGTCCCGCCCGCGGGCGAGGGCCGGATGAAGGCCGATCCATGGCGCGACAGCTCCGCCATGCGGGTCTTGTCGCCGAGGATCGAGCCGCCGCTGACACGCGAGGAGGGATCGATCGCCAGCACCGCGAGGCGATGGCCGGCCTCGACCAGATGCAGCCCGAAGGCCTCGATGAAGGTGGATTTGCCAACGCCGGGCGGGCCCGAGATGCCGAGCCGCAAGGCATGGCCCGTTGCCGGCAGCAGCTTCTCGATCAGCCGGTCGGCGGCCGAGCGGTCGGCGGGACGATTGGACTCCACCAGCGTGATGGCACGGGCGAGCGCACGGCGGTCGCGGGCCTCGACGCCGGCCGCCAATTCCATCAGCGAGCGGTCCGAATCACCGCCCATGATGGCCTCGTGTCGGGAGCGCCGGCTCCGCTTCCTTGAGAGGCACGACTGTCGCGCTGTCGGGCTCTTCGGCATTGGCGGGCTTGCGCGCCTGGGCCTGCTGGCGCGCCCACATGGTCGCGTAGATGCCGGCATGCGCCAGCAGCGCCTCGTGCCGCCCGCGCTCGACGATGCGGCCCTCCTGCAGCACCAGAATCTCGTCGGCATGAACCACCGTCGAGAGGCGGTGCGCGATCACGAGCGTGGTGCGGTTGACCGAGACCTCGGCCAGGCTCTTCTGGATTTCCTTCTCGGTGCCGGTATCCAGCGCCGAGGTCGCCTCGTCGAACAGCAGGATCGCCGGTCCCTTGAGGATCGTGCGCGCGATCGCCACGCGCTGCTTCTCGCCGCCCGAGAGTTTCAGGCCCCGCTCGCCGACCTTGGTCTCGTAGCCGTCGGGCAAGCTCACCACGAAGTCATGGATCCGCGCGAGGCGGGCCGACGCCTCGACTTCCTCGCGCGAGGCGGAGGGGCGACCATAGGCGATGTTGTAATAGACGGTGTCGTTGAACAGCACCGTGTCCTGCGGAACGATGCCGAGCGCCGCGCGCAGGGAGACCTGCTGCACCTCGCGGATATCCTGGCCGTCGATCAGGATGCGGCCGCCGTCGACGTCATAGAAGCGGAACAGCAGGCGCGAGAGCGTCGACTTGCCGGCGCCGCTCGGCCCCACCACCGCCACGGTATGACCGGGCGCGATCCGGAACGACACATCCTTCAGGATCGGGCGGCGCGGGTCATAGCCGAAATCGACATGGTCAAAGACAAGCTCACCGCGTTCGACAACGAGCGGCGGCGCGCCCGGCCGGTCCGGCACCTCCACCGTGAGGCCGAGCAGCTTGAACATCTGCTCCATGTCGATCAGCGACTGGCGCAGCTCGCGATAGACGGTGCCGAGGATGTTGAGCGGCAGATAGAGCTGGATCAGATAGGCGTTCACCAGCACGAAATCGCCGACCGTCATCTTGCCGGCGACGACCCCGCTGGCCGCCATGCCCATCATCAGGCTGACGCCGATCGCGATGATGCCGGCCTGGCCGATATTGAGATAGGAGAGGCTGACGCGGGTCTTGATCGCAGCCTTCTCGTAACCTTGAAGCGCGATGTCGTAACGGCGCGCCTCATGCTCCTCATTGCCGAAATATTTGACGGTCTCGTAATTGAGCAGGCTGTCGATCGCCTTGGTGTTGGCTTCGCTGTCGCTCTCGTTCATGCGCCGGCGGTATTTGATCCGCCATTCGGTGACGAAGAAGGTGTACCAGATATAGCCGCCGATCGTGACCGCGGTCAGCAGCGCGAACCAGACATCGTAGAAATGCCAGAGCACGACGCAGACGAGGCCGATCTCCACCAGCGTCGGGAACACGTTGAAGAGCACGAAGAACAGCAGGAACTCGATGCCCTTGGCGCCGCGCTCGATCGCGCGCGAGAGGCCGCCGGTCTGGCGGTCGAGATGGAAGCGCAGCGAGAGCTGATGAAGATGGCGGAAGGTCTGCAACGCCACGCGCCGGATCGCGCGCTGCGCCACCTTGGCGAAGATCGCGTCGCGCAGCTCGGCGAAGAGCTGCGCCAGGACGCGCGCCAGGCCATAAGCCGCCAGCAGCCCCAGTGGCAATACCAGCGCCGTGCCGGTCATGCCCAGCGCATCGACCATGCGCTTGAACAGGATCGGCACATAGAGATTGGTGACCTTGGCCAGGATCAGGCAGGTCGAGGCCAGGACCACGCGGGCCTTGAGCTCCGTCTCGCCCCGGGGCCAGAGATGCGGCAGGAGCGATCTCAGCGCCGCCCATTGGCCGCGCGGACTGGACGCGGCAGCAGGTTGGGGGGCGGCAGGAGGAACCATCGCGGAATCTTCAAGCTTCAGGAAAGGAGCGCCCGGCCGCTTGGCGCGCCGGGTCCGGCATCCCTAGCACGGATATCAAGTTCCCTGCGACTCACTCCGTCGCCTGGCCGCCGCCGCGCCGCGCCGCGCGCTCGAAGAAGCGGTTGAGCACCGTGGCCTTGCGCTTCTTGCCCTGGTCATATTCGCGCATGAAATAGATCGGCCGGTTCGGATAGAGCCGGCGCGCCTCGCGGATCAGATGCAGGGTCACGGTCGTCCCCGGCGAGACGAAGGTGATGAGCACGCAGGAATCGCCGCCGTTGCATTCCTGGTAGGTGGGGATGTAGCTGCGCTCCATCCAGGCCTCGGCCACCTTCTGGTCGCATTCGGCCCAGCCGATATAGCCGACCGGCTGTTTGCCGCGAAAGGTGAAGAGATAATGGCCGCGCTTGATCTGGCCGCGGATGACGCCGGTCAGCTTGCCGAACTTGAAATTGCTGAAGGGCGGACGCGTGTGGAGCAGCTCGGTCGCGAGGCCCAGCGCCATCACCCGGTTGTCGAGCTTGCGGCTGGTCAGGGGCTCGCTGCCCTCGGCAGCCGGCACAGGCGCCGGATCGGCGCCCAGGAAGGCCGTGCCCTGGACATCGGGAATCTGCATCCGCGCGCCGCCCGGGGTGGCTTGGCCGGGGCCGGCCGGACGCGGGCCCGGGCGGGCGCCGGCAGGGCGCTGCTGGGGCTGGGCTTGGGGGCCGGCTTGCGGGCGTTTGGGCTTGGGAGGCTCCATGGCCATGTCCTTCTCGAACCTGCTTGGCGAGGACCGCCGCTCAGTGCGGCGCGGAGCGCCCGATCGAGCGCGACAAAACGAGATAGAGCTTGCCTACATCGGCCGTGATGAAAGCGGCGTTAAGCACGCTTTCCGGGTCGGCCTCCTGAGCCTGGGCCAGCAGTTCTTCGAACCGCCCCATATAGCGCTCGACCATGTCCCGGAAGCGATCGTCGTCCTTGTAGCGCTGGTCGATGGCCGGCACCAGATAGCTGTCCTTGGCGCGGAACAGGCGCCGCGCGAACACCGAGCGGTCGCCCTTGTGGTAGTCCTTCCACACATCGGCCGGCACGTCGGTCTCGAGCAGCTTGCTGATATCCATCGCCAGCGTGTTCAGCTCCTCGACCATCACGGCCGCGGCGCGCAGGAACAGATCGCGCGTCACATTCTCCTGCATGCGCTTCAGGTTCTGCACCTGGGTCTCGGCGGCGCTGGTCGAGCGCGTCAGCTGCTGGGTCTGCTGGTCGAAGCGTTGCGCCAGCTCGCCCACCTGGTTGCCGATGCGATCGACCGTCTCGGTCAGGAACTGCGCGCGCTCGCCGAAGGTGGCGCCGATCTCGTTCGAGCGGCGCACCACATAGTCCGTGGCATCGATCAGCTTCTCGGTCCGGCCGTCGAGCGAGCCGCCCATCTTGTCGAGCCGCTCGGCCACCTGGTCGCCGAGCTGGGTCAGGACCTGGATCTGGCTTTCGAGCTCGCCCTTGATCGCCGCCGAATCGGCGCGCGCCGCCGCGGCGACCGAGGAGAAACTCTCCGACTGGCCGCGCAGGCTGTCGCGGATCATATCGACGAGCTGGCCCACCTGGGTCGAGAGCTGTCCCAGCTCGGTCAGCTGATCCTTGACCACGCCGCGCACGGCGGCCACCTGCATCGCCGCGCGCCGCGCCATGCCGACCAGCCGCTCGGTGTCGCCCTGGAAGGTCTCGGCGATCGAGCGCGAGTTGCGCGACGCTTCCTCGGCGGCATTGACCAGATCGCCCTTGAGGGTGCCGACGATACGCTGCAGCTCGCCGACGCGCTCGGCGCTGACGCCCGTGGTCTCGCCCAGCGCATCCGACAATCGGCCGATCGCGTCGCGGGCCTGCTGTTGGGCCGCGAAAGCGCCGGCCGCCACCGCCGCCAGTCGCGAGGCCTGATCCGAGAAGAGCCGCCCGGCATTCTCGATCTTGCCCGCCCCGTCCGACGCCGTGGCGCCGATCCGGTCGGCCTGGTCGCGGCCGGCCATGATCATGCTGTCGATCTTCTCCAGCATGACCTCGGCGCTGCGCTTGTAGTCGAGTAGCTTGGCCTCGGCCTGGCGCAGCACACCTTCCATCCGCTCCCCGGCCTCGGCCGAGATCTGCTCGACGCCCGCCGCCTGCTCCGCCAGCGCGCGGCGCAGCTTCTGCGCATCCTCGGCGCTGTCGCGCCAATGGAGCCCGATGCGGTCGGTCTCGCTGCCGACCGATTCCAGCAGGCGTTGCGCTTCGTTTGCAAACTCGGCGGAAGCCGCCGCCAGACGCCGGCGCATCGCCTCGCCTTCGCCCTGGGCGCCGACCGCGAGATCGGCCAGCAGCTCGCCGCCCGCGCGCCGGAACTGCGCCAGCGCCGCCTCGAGCTCGCCGCGCAACGAGGTCGACGCGGCTTCGCCCTGGTTGCGCAGCGCCGTGGTCGCGGCCGCGACATCTTCCATCTGGCGTGCCAGCGAGGCGCCCAGCGCGGCCGCCTCGTTTTGTGCCGCGGTCGATTGCGCCTGCACCGCCTCGGCCTGGCGCGTGAGATCCGCCGACAGCGCCTTCGCGTTGGCCGCACTTTCGGTCGCGATGGCGCGCAGATGATCGAGCGCCTGGTCGAAGGGCCGGCGCATCGCGGCGGCCGTATCGTCGGCGAGCCGGCCCAGCGCCTGACCTGCCGACGAGGCTTCGTCGCGCGCGGCCTGGCCGGTCTGCTGCAGCGTGGCGGCACTTTCGCTCGCCACATTGCGGATATGATCCAGCGCCTGATCCAGGGGCTGGCGCATCGCGACCGAGGTTTCCTGCGCCAGACGGCCGAGGGCCTGGCCGGCGGACGTGGCCTCGTCGCGCGCGGCCTGGCCGGTCTGCTGCAGCGTGGCGGCACTTTCGCTCGCCACGTTGCGGATATGATCCAGCGCTTGATCCAGGGGGAGGCGCATCGCCGCCGAGGTTTCCTCCGCCAGGCGGCTCAGCGCCTGGCCGGCGGAAGCCGCTTGGTCGCGCGCCATCTGGCCGGTCTGCTGCAGGGTCGCGGCGCTGTCGCTCGCCACGTTGCGGATGTGATCGAGCGTCTGATCCAAGGGGCGGCGCATCGCCACCGAGGTTTCCTCCGCCAGGCGGCTCAGCGCCTGGCCGGCGGATGCGGCTTCGTCGCGCGCCGTCAGACCGGTCTGCGTGAGAGCGGCCGCGCGTTCCGCCAGAACCCGCTCGAAATCGGCGCCGGCCGCCCCCGCGGCGCGGACCGCCGCGGCGATTTGCAGCGTCTGCTTGTCGGCTGCGGTCAGCCGCGCCTCGATATCGTCGGAGAGCCGCGTCAGGCTGTTGGTGAGATATTCCGTCGACGCCGCGATGTCGGTCTTGAGATTCATGGTCGCATCGTCGGCGGTGCGGCCCAGCGTCTCCATCTGCTGCTGCAGCGTCGTCACCAGCTCGCCGCCGCGCTGGGCGGTGCGGTCGCCCGCAGCCGCCAGCTCGCGCGCGAGCCGCGCCATCGCCTGGCCGAACCGGTCGATCGCGGAATCGACCGCCTGGCCCAACTGCTCTTCCTGCATCTTGATCTCGGCCGCCATCGAGGTGCCCTGCTCGAGGGCGCGGGTCACGGCCGCGTCGATCTCGTCGGTGCGCCGCTCCATCTCGCGCGCGATCTGCTCGGTCGCGGCACCCGCGGCCGAGGTCACGCTGTCGCCATGGCGGCGCACGATCTCGCTCCAATGCAGCCGCTCGGTGTCGAGCTTGGTCGCGACCTCGCGGGCCGAGGCGATCTCGGTCGCCAACCCTTCGCGCAGCTTGTCGGTCTGGGCGCGCGCCTCCTGCACCACCTCGGCCAGCGCCGCCGCCTCGCTCTGGAAACGCATGGCGAAACCGCCCAGGAGCTCGGAGCTTTGATCGGAGGCCGAGCGCAACGCCTCGGCCTGGCGCTTCAGGGCCGCACCGGCGCTTTCGGCCCGCTCTGCCGCCGTCTCGGACGGAAAGGTCAGGAGATCAAGCTGGCGATTGATCGCCGTCGCAGCGTCCGCCAAATCGCGCCCGCGTGCCCAATAGAGGATCAAGAGCCAGAGGAAGACGAGAGGCATGAAGACACCGGCGACGGCCGCGCCCAGCTCATGGGGCAGCATCGCGCGCACATTGTCCCAGCCGATGTCGCGCTCGACATAGACCGCCACCAAGGCCAGCCAGACAATCGTCAGCACGAGGCCGACCATCGCCCCCAGCCACCGTCCCCCCTTCGCCGTCATTCCGTCCCCCCGACTCGGACGTGCAAGGCTAAGCCGCTTTGCGGCGGCGGCGAATCATGTCGATCATTTCGGCCGCCGCCAAGGGAATGTTGGTGCCGGGGCCGTAGATGGCGGCCACGCCTGCCTTCTTCAGGAATTCGTAATCCTGCGGCGGGATCACGCCGCCGGCGACCACGAGAATGTCGCCCGCTCCCGCCTTGCGCAGCGCCTCGATCAGTTGCGGCACCAGCGTCTTGTGGCCCGCGGCCTGCGAAGAGATGCCGACGACATGCACGTCGTTCTCGATCGCCTGGCGCGCCGCCTCTTCCGGCGTCTGGAACAGGGGGCCGATATCGACATCGAAGCCCATATCGGCGAAGGCGGTGGCGATCACCTTGGCGCCGCGGTCATGCCCGTCCTGTCCCAGCTTCACCACCAGGAGGCGCGGGCGCCGGCCGGTCGCATCGATGAAGGATTTGACGTCGCGCTGAATCTGGAGGAAGCGCTCGTCGCCGGCATAGGCGGCGCCATAGACGCCGCTGATGGAGCGGGTCGCCGCGCGGTGGCGGGTGAAGACCTTCTCCAGCGCGTCGGAGATCTCGCCGACCGTGGCCCGGGCGCGCGAAGCGTCGACCGCCAGCGCCAGCAGATTGCCTTCGCCCGACCGCGCCGCCTCGGTGAGGGCGGCCAGCGTCGCCGCCACCTCGGCCTTGTCGCGCGTGGCGCGGATCCGCTCCAGCCGCGCGATCTGCTGATCGCGCACCTTGCTGTTGTCGATATCGAGCACATCCACCTGCGAAGGCTCGCTGGCGCGGTATTTATTGACGCCGACGATGACCTCCTCGCCGCGATCGACGCCGGCCTGCCGGCGTGCGGCCGCCTCCTCGATGCGCAGCTTCGGCATGCCGGTCTCGACCGCCTTGGTCATCCCGCCCAGCTGCTCGACCTCGTCGATCAGCTTCATCGCTTCGGCCCCCAGGCTCGCCGTCAGGCGCTCCAGGTAATAGCTGCCGCCCAGGGGATCGACCACATGGGTGATGCCGCTTTCCTCCTGGAGGATGAGCTGGGTGTTGCGCGCGATGCCGGCCGAGAAAGGTGTCGGCAGGCCCAGCGCCTCGTCGAAGGAATTGGTGTGGAGCGACTGCGTGCCGCCCAGCACCGCCGCCATCGCCTCGACCGTGGTCCGGATCACATTGTTATAGGGATCCTGCTCGGTGAGGCTGACGCCCGAGGTCTGGCAATGGGTCCTGAGCGCCAGCGAGGCGGGGTTCTTCGGCTCGAACTGCTGCATCAGCCGCGCCCAGAGCAGGCGCGCGGCGCGGAGCTTCGCCACCTCCATGAAGAAATTCATGCCGATGGCGAAGAAGAAGGAGAGGCGCGGCGCGAACTCGTCGATCTTGAGGCCGCGCGACAGGGCGGCCCGCGCATAATCGACGCCGTCGGCCAAGGTGAAGGCCAGCTCCTGCACCGCCGTCGCGCCAGCCTCATGCATGTGATAGCCCGAGATCGAGATCGAGTTGAACTTGGGCATATGCTGCGCGGTATAGGCGATGATGTCGGCCACGATCCGCATCGAGGGTCCGGGCGGATAGATATAGGTATTGCGGACCATGAACTCCTTGAGGATGTCGTTCTGGATCGTGCCGGAGAGCTTCTCCGCTGGCACGCCCTGCTCCTCGGCGGCGACGATGTAGCCCGCCAGCACCGGCAGCACCGCGCCGTTCATGGTCATCGAGACGCTCATCTTGTCGAGCGGGATCCCGTCGAACAGGATCTTCATGTCCTCGACCGAATCGATCGCGACGCCGGCCTTGCCGACATCGCCCACCACGCGCGGATGATCCGAGTCGTAGCCGCGATGGGTCGCGAGATCGAACGCGACCGACAGGCCCATCTGCCCCGCCGCCAGATTCTCGCGATAGAAGCGGTTGGAATCCTCGGCCGTGGAGAAGCCCGAATATTGCCGGACGGTCCAGGGCCGGTTGGCATACATGGTGGCGCGGGGCCCCCGCAGATAAGGCGGGAAGCCCGGCAGGGTGGAAATTTCCGCCAGTCCTTCGAGATCGGCCGCCGTGTAAAGCGGCTTGACCGCGAGACCTTCGGGCGTGTTCCAGCTCAGGCTTTCGGGCGTTGCGCCGCCCAGTTCCTTGGCCGCCAGGGCCGCCCAGTCCGAAAGAGTTTTCTTTGGAAAATCAGGCAATTCCACACCCTCGCGACGCAATTTCCCCAGTATAGCGGAGGGGGCTTCGCCGCGTCCATGCGAAGGGGTTTTCGCGGCATCACCGATCTTGGCCGGCCGTCATTGCCAGCCCCGACCCGCCTCGCCATAGTCGCGGGCGGCCTCCAGGCCCCCTCTCTCAATGGCGAACCCCCTCTCATGCAAGCCCAGCCGGCTTCCGCCTCCGCGACCCCGAGCCCCTCGCCTGCGGCCAACCGGCCGGATTATGGGAAGTCGCTGCTGCCGCTCTGGCCGCTCGATCCCGCCATCGCCTATCTCAACCATGGCGGCTACGGCGCGACGCCGCATGAGGTGCTGGCGGATCAGCAGCGCTGGCGCCTGGAGCTCGAGCGCGGACCGACCCGCTTCATGCAGCGCACCTTGCCCGAAGCCTTGCGCGCCAATGCCGCCGGGCTCGCGCATTTCCTCGGCGCCGAGCCGACCGACCTGGTGTTCGTCGAGAACGCCACGCAAGGCATCAATGCGGTGCTGCGCTCGCTGAGCTTCTCGGCGGGCGACGAGCTCCTGACCACGACCCATGTCTATGGCGCCGTGCGCAACACCATGCGCCATCTGGCCGAACGCTTCGGCGCGAAGCTGGTCGAAGCGCCGCTGCCCTATCCGCTCGCCGATTCGCGGACGGTGATCGACAGCCTCGCCGGCCATATCAATGCGCGCACCAAGCTGCTGGTGATCGATCTCGTCACCTCGCCCACGGCCCTCGTGCTGCCGGTGGCCGCGCTTGCCGCCAAGGCGCGCGCCGTCGGCGCCCGGATCCTGGTCGACGCCGCCCATGCGCCGGGCCAGATCGAGTTCGACCTGCCGGGCCTCGGCGCCGACTACGTCACCGGCAATGCCCATAAATGGCTGTTCGCGCCAAAAGGCACGGCCTTCCTCTGGGCCCGGCGCGACTGCCAGGCGGGGCTCCATCCGACCACCATCTCGCATGGGCTGGATCAGGGCTTCGTCACCGAGTTCGATTGGGTCGGCACGCGCGATCCTTCCGCCTGGCTCGCGACCAGTGCGGCGCTCGCCTTCTATCGCCGCCTCGGCGGTAGTGCCATCCGCGCCCATAACCATGCGCTGGTGAACGAAGCGGCGAGCCTGCTGTCGCAGCGCCTGGGTGGCGAGGAGGGCCAGTCGGCGAGGCTGCGCGGCGCCATGGCGACGGTGCGGCTTGCGGGCTTCGAGGGGCTCGACCGCCCGGCGGCGCTCGCCCTCAACGACCGCCTCTGGCGCGAGCATGGGATCGAAGTGCCGATCATCCCCTTCGGCGGCAGCCTGTGGGTGCGGGTCTCGGCGCAGATCTATAACGAGATGGCGGATTATCGCCGGCTGGCGGAGGCGCTGCTGGCCTTGCGCGGGGCTTGAGCCTCAGCGCGTCGCGTAGCGGCTGGCGCGCGCCTTGGTTGGCGGCGGTACCAGCGGCGCCTGGCGGCGCTCGTTGCCCTCATGCTCCTGCGACCTCATGCGACGGTCGGGGCCGACATAGCGCTCGCTCTCGATGAAGGGTCGCGCATCGCTCAGGACCCAGAGCACGCGGCTCATGATCGCCTGAACCGAGGCGGGCTTGGCGAGAAAGGCGTTGATGCCGGCATCGCGCGCATCCTTCACGCGCATGACGTTGGCCTGCGCCGCCATCATGATCAGCGGCGTGCGCGCGAGCTCGGCATCCTCGAGCGTCCGCACCGCGCGCACGAAGTGACTGCCGCCCTCGGGCTTCACCGTCCAGTCGACGAAGGCGAAGTCGGGATGGATCTTGCGCAACAGCGCCAAGCCGGACTCGTTGTCCTTGGCCGTGATCAGGTCGCGGATGTTCATGTCGGTGAGGACGCGCTTCAGGATCGCCAGCATATGCGGGCTGTCGTCGACGATCAGGACCTTGAGCGCGCTCAAGATGCGCCGGGGCGCGGGTTGGATCGATGGACTCATGGTCGGTACCGGGCTCGAGTTCTTCCCCGGGAGACATTCCCGGGCGTCCTCGCAGGCATGGACGCGACTGCCATTCAAGGCCGCCAGCCTAGGAATAGCGTCATGAATCGCCGGTTAACCGCAGCGAGGAAATCTCGCAGCGAGGCTAAAAATCCAGCTATTTCAACGATCTAATTTTGACTCATCAGGGCGTCGATGGCGTTCTGATCGACCCTTCGCGACGGCTCGCCCTGCACGATGCCGCCCGCCTCGGCGACGAGCGCCTGCAGCCGCTGGGCGTCATCCTTGATCTTCTCGAAGGCGGCAGCATCGTTCGTCTCGATTGCTTCCGCCGCCCGCCGGATCGCGCCCGTGATCAGCGCATTCATTTCCGCCACCACCAGCTCGAAGCCGACGCGGAACGGCACCGGCGCCAGGCGATAGGCCTCGATCGCGAGCTCGGAATAGGAGAGGCCGCTGGCGCGAAAATGATCCGCATAGCTCAGCGGCTTCCAGGCGGCGAGATCCTCGATGCTCTCCGGGCAATCCGCCAGGATATCGAGCAGCATCGCGGGCTCGTTGAAGTGGTTGAGATAGTCGGTGGCGAGCAGCGATTTGGGATGGATCGGCGTGTCCGTCAGCCGCCCGCGCAGCCGCCCTTGCGGATCGGCCATGCCGGTCTGAACGCCGTCGGGTGATTCGCCCGACGCGGATCCCTGCGGTGACGTGACGGCAGACAAACGGAACGGCCTCTCTCGGACACAAGACTCCCCTGCCCCCGCTTGACGGGGGTCCGGACCGGCGATGGTAAAAAGCTTGCAGTGAAGAAAGGGCTAAGTCGGGATGCAGCCGCCGGCCATCAGCCATGCGCTCGTTGGACGATTCAGCAACAAAACCGGACCATCAGCAGGTCGGGATGCGCGACCGCCGTGGCGAGATGCCGCCCCATCTGCTGCGGGTCGGTGGCGCTGGCGGCGACCGAATCGGGGCCGCCCAGATGCTCTTCCAGAATGCCGCCGAGGATGAGGAGACTGTCGATGCCGGCCGCATCCGCGCCGGCGATGTCGGTGCGCAGGGAATCGCCGATACCGAGGATGCGCTGGCGTGGGATGCCGTCCAGCAGTTCGAAGCAGCGCCGATAGACGCCTTCATGCGGCTTGCCGTGATAGCGCACGCGCCCGCCCATCTCCTCATAGCGCAGCGCGAGCGCGCCCGCGCAGATCTCCCGCACGTCGCCCCGCATGACTTCGAGATCGGGATTGGCGCAGATCATCGGCAATGAGCGCGCGGCCGCCGCCTGCAGCAGCGGCTCGAATTTCTCCAGCCTGTCGCCGGAGCGCTCGATGCCGATCGCCAGGATGAAATCGGCCTCCTCCACCTGCGACGCGATGGTCAGATCGAGCCCTTCGAGCATGCCGCTGTCGGTCGGCGCCAAGATCGGCAGGCAGTGCCGACCCAGGCCCCGATAGAAGGGCGCGTCGAAGGATTTCAGATCCTGCCAGGTGGCTTCGCCCGAGGTGACCAGCTCGTCGAACAACGAACGCTCGATGCCCATGGCGACGAGGCGCCGCGTGGCTTCCTCGGACCGGCGCGGGGCGTTGGAAAGCAGCAGCACGTGCTTGCCGCGCCGCTTCAGCTCGGCGAGGCAGTCGACCGCCGCCGGATAGGGCGCCACGCCGTTATGCATCACGCCCCAGAGATCGACCAGATAGCCGTCATAGCGGTCGGCCACCGCGGCGAGGCCGTCCAGCAAGGGCGGAAGGTCGGGGTGAGTCATGAGCGCGGATCGTGGATCGGGGAGGAGGGCTTCATGGGCGCGCCCTAGATGCCCCGAGAGGGCCGTGGGAGGCAAGCGCCGTCGAGGGCGTGCCTCGGCTCAGAAATCGAGGCGCGAGAGCCGCGGCTCGCCGAAGAGATAGCCCTGGCCATAATCGATGCCGATATCGAGCAGCTCCACCAGCATGGCATCGGTCTCGACCTTCTCGACGATGAGATCGATGCCGGCCACATCGAGCTTGCGCTTGACCATCTCGGGATCCTGCTCGGCCACGCCCAGAGGCGGGGGGATCAGGCGGTTGGCATCGACCTTGACGTAGCGGAAGTTGCGGCGCGCCAGCTCGATCGCATCGAACTCGAAATCGGTCACCTGATCGACCGAGAAGCGGAAGCCCAGCGCCGCCAGCTTCTCGAGATCGCGCTCGAGCTCGGGATCGTGGCGCTCGATCGCGGCCTGCGGGAACTCGAACACGATCGAGGAGGCGATCGCGCTGTGCTCGGCCAGAAGGGCGATGAACTGCTTGAAGAACTCCCGGTCCTGCAGCGAGCGCGGCGAGATGTTGCAGAAGAAGCCCGCGCTCATGTTCCGGTCATAGAGCTTGCGCACGATCTGGATGCAGCGGAACAGCAGGATATTGTCGATCGCCGTGATCATGCCGCTGCGCTCGGCGACGCCGACATATTGCTCGGGCAGCACCATGGCGCCGTCACCTGCGGGGATGCGGGTGTAGCATTCGAAGAAGCGGCGCTTGCGCTGCGGCAGGCTCACCACCGGCTGGACCCAGAGCTCGACGCGGTTGTCGCGCAGCGCGTTCTCGACCGAAGCCAGGATCTTGCGCTCGTCGAAATCGCGGCGCACCGGTGCCGGCGCGCGGGGCGCCGGCGCGCTGACGCCCATGGCGCTGGCATTGGTGCTGGCCGCGCCGTCGAGCGCGGGCGGCTCCGCGAGCCCCTCGCCCGCGGCTCCGCCACGCGAGGAATAGAGCCGCTCGATCAGCGTCTGGAGCAGTTTCACTTCGGCCACGACGGTCGAGACGCCGTTGTCCTGTTGGCGGTCGCGCATCGATTCGCGGATGGCATCGGCCTCGTCGCGCAGGCGCAGCAGCTCGCGGCTCTGGTCGCGCAGCGCGCGCGCCACCTCGGTGCGATCGGCCTCGGCCAGGCGCAGCGCCGAACGGGTCGCCAGCATCTGATGCAGCATGAGCCCCACCAGCAGCACGACCGCGCCCCACAGCAGCCCGGGGCTCAGCAGCAGCTCGGGCGCGCTTTGCGGCAGCGCATAGGCGGCCGCCACCGCGGCGGCGGCATAGAGCAGGAAAAAGGAGAGGTGGCGAATCAAGGACATCGCGGACGGGTTGTCTCGGCTGATGGTGCCCCAAAGGAGCCGCCAAGATGGCCGCGAACTGCTTGATTTATACTTAACGCGGACTTAAGCGGCGGCCCCTGCTGGAAGGTTTAGCGCCGACCGGCGCCCACCGCCTGGGACAGGCTCGAAAACCCGTCGCGGCGCAGGTTTTGCGCCAGTTCCCGCTTGATCCGCCTGACCAGCCCCGGACCTTCAAACACCAGCGCGCTGTAAAGCTGCACCAGCGAGGCACCGGCCCGGATCTTGGCATAGGCGTCAGCACCACTGGCGATCCCGCCCACGCCGATCAGCGGCAGGCGGCCCTGCGTCAGCCGGTACATCTCGGCGAGGAGCTCGGTCGAGGGCTGGAACAAGGGCGCGCCCGAAAGCCCGCCGGCTTCGCCGCGGTCGGCGCCGCGCAGGCTGGCGGGACGGGCGAGCGTGGTGTTGGAGACGATGAGCCCGTCGATACCCGACGCCAGCGCCACGGCCGCGATGTCCGCCTTGTCCTCGGGCTGCAGGTCGGGCGCGATCTTGACCAGGAGCGGCGGCGGGACCGTGGGACAGGCCTCCGCGCGTGCGCCCTTCACCGCCTCGATCAGCGCCGCCAAGGGTTCGCGGCCCTGGAGGGTGCGCAGTCCCGGCGTGTTGGGCGAGGAGACATTGACCACGAGATAGTCGGCATGGCGCGCCAGCGCCTGCACGCCCCGCACATAGTCGGCGGCCGCGTCGGCGCTGTCCTTGTTCTTGCCGAGATTGACGCCGAGCGGGCCCGGCAGCACCCCACGATTCGACAAGCGGCGCGCCACCGCCTCGATGCCGTCATTGTTGAAACCCATCCGGTTGATCACCGCCCGGTCCTCGGTCAGGCGAAAGAGCCGGGGCTTGGGATTGCCCGCCTGCGGGCGTGGCGTGACGCTGCCGATCTCGGCGAAGCCGAAGCCCAGCCGCAGCACCGCCCGGTAGGCTTCCGCGTTCTTGTCGAAGCCGGCGGCGATGCCCACCGGATTGGGGAAGCGCCGTCCCCAGACGGAACTCTCCAGGATGGGATCCTCAGGACTGCGGTCGCGCGGACCCAGGCCCACCGCCAACGCCCGAATCGTCAGGCGATGCGCGGTTTCCGGCGCCAGTTTTCGCAAGCCGGCCATGATCACTGATGAACTATTGGTCATGCTTTTGACCCCCTTTAACCATCTGATAGGTTTACAGAATCGGTCAAGCCACGAATTATCCGCATAGGGGGTGTGCCAATTTGACTGGTGCGGCAGCAACGAGGTTGACGCATGGGCGATGCCGGGATTAAAGACGCAGCATTAGATGCGTCGAAGCAATGAACGGAAAGCACGGACGTGGGGGCCCGTGCTCGAAAGGATTTGATTCGCGCTTGTTGTCAGCGAAGGAGAGATAATGTTGCGACACGCGGATGTGTGGCGAGCGATTGACCGTCTGGCCGGAAAACACGGAATGAGCCCCTCCGGTCTGGCACGCGCCGCCGGGCTTGATGCCACCACGTTCAACAAGAGCAAGCGCAAGAGCCCCGAAGGCAAGCTGCGTTGGCCCAATACCGACAGCCTCGCTCGAATCCTCGAAGCGACCGGCGAATCCCTCAATGGTTTCGTGAGCCTGATCGGGCCCTCCGGCGGCAATGCCGACCGGCGGACCTTGCCGATGCTCACTTATAGCGAAGCCAGCAAGGCCGGCCTGTTCGACGAGACCGGCTTCCCCACGGGACGCGGCTGGGACGAGTTCGAGCTGCCGACCGTCTCCGAGACCGGCGCCTATGTGCTCAAGATCTCCGGCAGCGGCCTCGAGCCGACCTACCGCTCGGGCGATCTCCTGATCGTCTCGCCGGCGGTGCCGATCCGGAAGAGCGACCGCGTCGTGATCAAGAGCCGCAAGGGCGACGTGCTGGTGCGCGAGCTGGTCCGCCGCAGCGCCAAGCGCATCGAGCTGCGCTCGCTCAACTCGGCGCGCGAGGATCGCGCCTATGCCCCCGACGAACTGCGCTGGATGGCGCGGATCATCTGGGTCAGCCAGTAAGCCGTCGCTCGATCGTCGCGACGCTTCGATAGCGAAAAGGGGCGGCCTCTCGGTTTCGACGAGAGGCCGCCCTTTTCACTCCGGACTGGATTCCTGAACGCCCGCAATCGCCGCGACGGCCCAAGGGGCCCGGACTTGCTGGCTTCGCCAAATGTCGCGGTGACATTGGCGCGAGCTTCGCGCATGCGCGCCATGCGGCGCCATCGGCGGCGAGCGAGTTTCGGTGTCATCGGGGAACGGCTATGCTCGGAACCGGTACGCAAACCGACAGCAACCTCGCGAGAACCGGACCATGAGCAGCGACAAACATGCCCCCGCCATCAATGCGCAGCATTTCCTCGATGGCAAATGGGTCACGGGCAATCCGCTCATCATGGGCGCCTGGTCGCACGCGATCTGGATGGGGGCCGCGATCTTCGACGGCGCGCGCGCCTTCGAGGGCGTAACGCCCGATCTCGATCTTCATTGCCAGCGCGCGATCCGCTCGGCCACGGCGCTGGGCCTGGTCTCGCCGATGCCCGCCGGCCAGATCGAGGAGCTCCTGCGCGAGGGCATCGCCAAGTTCCCCAAGGGCTCGCCGCTCTATCTGCGGCCCTTCATGTGGTCGGAAGACGGCTTCATGGCGCCCGATCCCGCCACCACGCGCATCGCGATCTCGGTGGTCGAGGCGCCGCTGCCCGATCCCAAGGGCTTCTCGGCCTGCCTGTCGAAATGGCGCCGGCCGAGCCCCGAGACGGCGCCCACCAACGCCAAGGCCGTGGCGCTCTATGCGCAGGCCGGGCGCGCCAGCGCCGATGCGAAGTCGAAGGGCTTCGACGAGGGCGTGATGCTCGATCCCATGGGCCATGTCGCGGAGTTCTCGAGCTCGAATCTCTGGATCGCGAAGGATGGCGCCGCGCACACGCCGATCGCCAACGGCACCTTCCTCGCCGGCATCACCCGCGCGCGCGTGATCAAGCTGCTGCGCCAGGCGGGCGTCGAGGTCTTCGAACGCACCCTCACCTATCAGGAGGTGAAGGACGCGGACGAGGTGTTCTCGACCGGCAATTACGGCAAGGTCATCCCCGTCACCAACATCGAAGGCCGTCCTCTGCAGCCCGGCCCCGTGTTCCAGCTCGCGCGCCGCCTCTATTGGGATTTCGCGCACGGGAAGTGAGAGGGCGGGTCGTCTCCGCTCACAAACTTGCGAGGCGACGCGGAACCGGATATCCGGTCCCGCATCGCCTTCGCTGGTTAGGTGCTGAACGTAGGACTTACGCCATGCACCGAAGCGGACTGCTTAGGAATCGACCTGGAAGCAAAATGCCCGCCTACCATAGTGAGAAGCGTAGATACGACGGCCCTTAACCGTAATATAGGGCCGACAAATCCAGCGCTTCCCTGGCTTCGGAGGCGGAAGATCCGCCTCAGGGGTATTGGCCATGGGTATCTCCATAGGCACGAGTTAGGCGCTATTTGAGTTGCTCGACCCCAGATGTTCTGATTCAATCCAAGTGCTTAGGCTGGGACTGTCGCAGAGGTGGGGCGCCACATCGAAAGCGCTGTTACCGATGCAGCATTTCCGTCGGAAGGCCAGTCGATCTAGTTGTCGGCTGGCCTTTTTTATTTCCTCAAAAGGGAATGTCGTCATCCAAATCGCTGCCTTTTTTGGATGATGTCGGGGGATTTTGCAGCGGTGACGGTTTTGGAGGCCATTGCGGTGGCTCCAAATCCGCCGCCAAAATCTTCTTCTGCATGGCCGTTCCCGCCGCCCAATAGTTGGATGTCTTTTCGGTGCGCCAGATCTCGAGAAAGCGACTGATTTCTGGCCAGACAATGTCTATGTAGGAGCGTCGGGGCCGCTGTCCTGATTG
>NZ_JBOHKS010000241.1:0-21718 GCF_050729195.1 Hypericibacter sp. | reverse complement strand
GCCGGGAGCGCGCCGGAGAGCGCCGCCACGATCGGCTTCGAGGCCGAGCTGGCGAAGGATCTCTGCACCCGCATGGCGGAGCAGTGCGAGATCGACTACTGCAAGGGCGACGCCAGCGTCGCGGCGCTGCTGGCGCGGCGCATCGACGCGCTGATGGCCTGGCTGTCGGTGACCCAGGCCCAGAAACAGACGATCGATTTCAGCGCGGCCTATGCGCTCGAGCGGCATGGGCTGGTCGTGCCCGATCCGGGACCGCTTGCGGACCTGCCCGGCACGGGCAAGGTTCTGTCGCTGACCGCGACCCCGCAGGATGCGCAGGCGGCCATCGCCACGCTGCGCGGGACCCTCGCCGGGAATACCGTGGGCGCGCTGGCGGGAAGCGCCGACCTCGCCTTCCTGCAAAGCCAGTTCGAGGACGTCAGGGCCCAGGCCTATCCCACGGCCGAAGCGCTGATGCGGGATCTGGTCGCGGGCCGCCTCGACGCCGTGATGGGATCGGCCGCCTGGCTGCAGGCGATGCTGGCATTGCCGGGCGACAAACCGCTGGCGCTGAGCGGCCCGCAATTCGCCGAGGACGAGCGCTTCGGCTTCGGCATCGCCGTGGGATTCCGGAAATCGGACCCGGCGCTGCGCAACCGGTTCGACCGCGCGATCTCCGCGGCGATGAGCGACGGCACCTTGGAGCGCCTCTCCCTGAAATGGTTCAAGACCGACCTCGCGCCGAAGCGCTGCTTCTGCAAGCCGTTCTGATGCGGACGAGAGATCAGCGTTGGACTCGATTCCGCAAAGCCTGTCATGCCCGGACTTGATCCGGGCATCCAGTCTCAACGGCCCTGGATCGCCGGGTCGAGCCCGGCGATGACAGGAGGAGAGGCGTCGCGACACGTCGAGATAGCCCCATCGCACCCGGTCCTCCGCCGCTGTCATGCCCGGACTTGATCCGGGCATCCAGTCTCGGCGGCCTTGGATCGCCGGGTCGAGCCCGGCGATGACAGGAGGAGAGGCATCGCGCCTCTACGGCACCAGTGGCGGTTCCTGGTCGGTGGGGATGCCGGCGAGATGGCGGAAGATCGCGATGGTCCGGGTCAGATAGGACTCGTCCTGGTTGCCGAGCACCATGGCGCCTTCATGCATCACCGTGAGCGCGTAATAGCCCCAGCGGCCCGGGCCGATCTTCTCGAGGAAGTAGGTCGACTGGATGTCGCCGGAATCGAACAGGGTGAAGATGAGGGCCGAGATCGGGCTGACATTCCCGATCTTCACGACCAGCCGGTCGGGCCCGGCCTCGGTGACCTGCATGCGATAGATGACCGGCTTGGCACTCCGGTTGTCGGCGCGCAGGAAGTAGAAATCGGCGCCGCTCTTCAGCTCCGCCGGCGTGAAGTCCGGCCGGCGCTGTCGATGCTCGAAATCCACCAGCGCCACGGAGTCGATGATGAAGGTCTCCCAGCGCCGATCCGACGCGGACCAGTAGCGGACCCCCTTCCAGTCCGACGCCGCGCCGAAGCGTGCCAGCAGATCGTCACCGCCGCCCTCGAAGGCGAAGGTTCCCGAGAGCGCGGTCACAAGGTTCAGGTCCATCGGCGGCCAGCCGAAGCAGGCCGGCGGCTGCCAGTCGCCGAGATCGCGTGAATGCCAGATCCGGGCCTTCGGCGGATCGGCGAAGGCGGCGGCATCGCCCGCCGCGCCCGTCGCGCAGGGCGGTGCCGGGAGGGACCCCGCCGCGGCGAGGGCCGGCCCGCCGGGCATGGTGGCCCCGAGCAGGGGCACCAGCAGCAGCCCGGCCAACCCAAGTCTCCGCAGCCGCCGATGTCCGGCCGTCACCGCCCCGTCACCGATCGCCACGCGCCGTTACCGTTCCCGCTTCTCAATGCCGCCCACTCAACGCCAATGCCCGGGGGTGTAGATCCACACCGTCTTGTCCTTGTCCTGGGCCCATTCGCCCGGGACCCAGGTCGAGCCGCGATAGGGCCGCTCGACATAATGGCCGCCGATCCAGACGAAATCCGCGCCGGTCCAATGCCAATGACCGGGATCCCAGACGAAATAGCCGGCTGGCCCTTGCGGCAGCGCGGCTTCCGTCTCGGCCTGGGGCGCCGGCGGGGCCTGGGGCGAGGTGATCGTGGTGTCGACCGGCGGCAGCGACCAGCCGGGATACTGGATGCCGGGGCCGATCCAGGGGAAATTGGGATCGCAGGCCGTCAGCGACAGCAGGAGCGGCAGCGCCAAAAGGGCTGTGCGGCCGGAAATGAAGGTCCCGCCGGGCATGATGGATTTGAACAAAGACATAGCAAGATCCTTCCTTGACGGGAAAAACGGCGCCCCACATGTCAGAAGATGTGGGGCCGTGGGGCCCGCTCAAGGGCATCGCCCCCAATAACGCAGCGAGCCGCCGATCGGTTCTCCTGGGTCCTGACCATCATCACGGCATCTCCCGCCCGTCGGCGGCCTGGGGAGGCACCAAACCGGGTTCACGACACCGGAAGGAGGCGTCGATGCGGGCCAGGGGATGGGGAAAGATGAAGACGGAACGCGCAGAGAAGAACAATCCGATCATGGCGGGCCTGATGGGCGCGATGCTGGCCTTGGCGCCGACGCTGGCCCTCGCGGCCGACGCGGCCGATCCCAACGGGCCGGAATCGCCCGCGACCATCCTCGCCGGCCAGATCCGCCAGCAGGGGCATCCTTGCGACAAGTCGCTGAGCGCCACCCGCGACCCGACCCTCTCGACCACGCATCAGCCGGTCTGGGTCCTGGTCTGCAGCAACGCGACCTACCAGATCACCCTGCGCGCCGACCAGGCGGCGTCGGTGGAGGTGATCGGCGGCGGGCAGTAGGGCTGGCGGCGCCCGGACGACACGTCAGCTCGGCAACGCCGCCTTACCCGCCGCCAGACCCTGTCGACGGCTTTACGGAAAGGGAGCAGGCTGAGAGCGATTTCAGGGGCAAGGCCCTGAAGCTCGCCGTCGTAGCCGGCCGGGGCAGCTTCGCTGTCTTGCCGCCTGAGGATGCGGCGGGCGCCCGCTTCAGCCGCGCCTGACCGCGCAACATCCACGAAATGTGGTTGGCTCGGATGATGGAAGAACGCGCTCAACGCCGACTGGCTGCGATCTTGGCCGCTGATGTCGTGGGATACAGCCGATTGATGCAGCGTGACGAGGCCGGCACGCTGGCCGCGTTGAAGGCCCGGCGCTCGGAGATCCTCCAGCCCACCGTCTCCAAACATCACGGTCGAATCGTCAAGCTGATGGGCGACGGGGCCCTGATCGAGTTCGGCAGCGCCGTGGACGCCGTCGAGTGCGCCGCCCGGCTGCAGCAGGCCATGGATGCCGCCAATGCCAGCGTAGCGCAGGACGGACAGATCGTGCTCCGCATCGGCATCAATCTCGGCGACGTTCTGGTGGAGGGCGGAGACCTTTATGGCGACGGCGTCAACATCGCGGCCAGGCTCGAGGCTCTGGCTGATCCCGGCGGGGTTTTCCTGTCCCGAACCGTCTTCAACTATGTGAAGGGCAAGACCAGGCTCGAGTTCGAGGATCTGGGTGAACGGAGCCTCAAGAACATGGCGGAACCGGTGCAGGTCTACCGCGTCTCCGGCTTGGCCACGCCCCTGTTGCCGGCCGTAAGCGGCAAGCCGCTCACGCCATCGCGGCCTTCGATCGCGGTACTGCCCTTCCTGAATATGAGCGGCGATCCGGAGCAGGAATATTTTGCCGACGGCATTACCGAGGACATCATCACGGACCTGTCGCGCTGGCCGTCGCTGGCGGTGACCTCGCGCAACTCGACCTTCCGGTTCAAGGGAAAGCCCGTCGACATGTCGTGGCTCGGCCGCGAGCTCGGTGCCCGTTTCCTGGTCGAGGGCAGTGTCCGCCGAATGGGAGAGCGCATCAGGATCACGGCCCAGCTCATCGACGCCGAGACCGGCAATCATGTCTGGGCCGAGCGTTACGATCGCGCGGTGGCGGATCTGTTCGCGCTGCAGGACGAGGTGGTGCGAACGATCGTCGGAACCCTGGTCGGCCGTGTGCAGGTGAACGAAGCCGAACGCGCGCGTCGCAAGCCGCCTACGAGCCTCGCCGCCTACGACCTCATGCTGCGCGGCAACGCGCTGTCCTGGGACGATCCGACCGAGGCCGCGGAGGCCAAACGTGCCTTCGAACGGGCGATCGAGATCGACCCCGGATACGGACTCCCTCACAGCCTCCTCGCGGCTGTCTTCAATCACGAATGGGCGAACGATCTTTCGGCCTCGAGGGAGCTCATGGACCGCGCCTTCGCCCTGGCGCTGCGGGCTGTCGAGCTGGCCGACAATGAAAGCACCTGTCACACGATTCTGGGGCAGATCTATCTGGATCGGGGGTCATTCGATCTGGCGCTGCGTCATATGGAGCGCGGCGTCCAGATCAACCCGGTCAACCAGTGGAACCAGGCCGACTATGGTGCCGCGCTCTCTCAAGTCGGCCGTGCCGAAGAGGGACTGGAGGTGCTGCGGAACGCACGGCGCATGGACCCGTATTTCGGGCCGCCCTGGTATTGGCGCGCGCTGGGCATCGCCCAATTCGTGCTGCGCCGTTACGCAGATGCCTTGGCGGATTTCGATCGAGGCGAGGAAAATAGCTCACGCTACGCTCTCGCCGCGATGGCAGGCTGCTGTGCGAAACTCGGCCAGGCGGACCGCGCCCGGGAACTGGTGGCGCGATGTCTGGCGGGCCAGCCCGGCGGCACCATCGAGAAAGTCGTCGCCAGAATTCGGTTCAAGCAGGCGGGCGACACCCAGCATCTGGTCGAATGCCTGCGCCTGGCCGGCATGCCGGAGTGACGGCGTTCGCGGCTTCGTCATCCCGGCCCTCGCCCCGCCTGGGCGGCGCGAGGGGGAAGCCAAATCGCTACTCCAGCAGCGCCACCTGGCCCGACGCCAGATCGTAATAGGCGGCCACGACCTTGAGCGTGCCGCCCTTGATCGCGTCGGCGATGACGGGTGAGGATTCCTTCAGCAGCTTGGCCTGGATCTGCGCGTTGGCCTGGATGGTTTTCACGAGATCGCCGCCGGCTGCGTCCACCGCCGGGCGGATATAGCGATAGAGCGCGCTGATCTGGCCCGGCACCGCCTTGGCTGTGATCGCGGCCTTGGCCGCGCCGCAGGAGGAATGGCCCAGCACCATCAGCACGCGCGTGCCGAGCACCGCCACGCCATATTCGATGCTGCCGATGATCTCCGAGGTCGCAATGTTGCCGGCGACGCGGTTGACGAAGACATGGCCGATGCTCTGGTCGAACAGCAGCTCGACCGGCACGCGGGAGTCGGCGCAGGACAGCACCGAGGCGAAGGGCTCCTGCTTATCGACCGTATTGGCCTGCAGGATCGCCAGATCCTCCTTGTCCGAGGTCATCTTGCGGCTGATGAAGCGCTGATTGCCGTCCATCAGCGCCTGGAGCGCCTCGTCGGGCGACATGGTGCTTTGCGCCAGCGCGGACGTTGGCGCTGCGGTGCCGATGGCACCGGCGAGGACGCCGGCGGCCGTAGCGGCCATGCCGGCGCGCAGCAGATGCCGGCGCGAGAGGCCCGAGGCCGGCGCCTCGTTTTGTGACGGGGCGAAGACAGTATCGTCATGGCCCCGGCACTGTCCCTGGCAGAGGCAGAGCGACCGGTTGGATGCGGGCGGCAATAGGAATGTCATCTTGTGGGTCCCCGGGTTCGATGCTCCCGACAGTGCCGGGAGCGCGGGGCTCACAGTGGACGACGGCGGGCTTTCCCGCAAGACGGCGGCGTTCCGCGTGGTGTCTCAGCTTGATTTCGTTTTCGCCCGAGCCCACAGAGCCGGTCTAAGCATCATTGGATGCTTATAGGCGAACAGCAGCGTCGCCTCGACTGTGTAGTCACAGTCGGGCTCCCAAAGTATGACGGCATCGCCGTCTTTCAGACCAAGCTCCTGGAGTTGTTCCTCCAAGGGGCGACCGTTGTAATACAACACAATATAGTGATCATCGCCTGGAGTATCTTGGAAGCTCGTTTCCACGCGGAGCATTCTACCTCGCCTTCTGCGAGCGTGGCCTTGAGGCCCGCGAAATTTTCCAGGGTTTCGGCACACCCCCAGAAGTTCCCCGCCAAGCGCAGACATTCTACGATCGGGTATCTCAGCCCTATCGAGTTCGAGGCGAAGGTCGGATTAGCTTAAGAGCGTGTCAACCGAACCGGCAGCAGGCCAAAGCGCATGCGAAACGCAACCATTAGTCTATCATCTCCATTTCTATTCTTCTACGGAGCCGCAACCGACATGCCGAGGCGTTAGAGGATTCTAACCCTTGTTTTGGATACACACTGGAGGGCTACCGAAGTAACCTCACCTCCTATTAGGAAGGGGGAAATCGCCTTCCTATGCTAACCCCTTCTCCACACATCCCCCCGACACTACATCCCCACCATGATCCCAACCCTGCCCCTCCCCGACCGGACCGTGCTGCTCGATGGCGGCATGGGGCGCGAGCTGCGCATGCGCGGCGTGCCGATCCTCGACACCATCTGGTCGGCCAACGGGCTGATCGTGGCGCCGGACACGGTGCGCCAGGTGCATGAGGACTACATCGCGGCCGGGGCCGAGATCATCACCACCAACAGCTACGGCATCATCCGCGCCGAGCTCGCCAAGGAAGGGATCGAGCATCGCTGTGCCGAGCTCAATCATAGGGCGGGTGCGCTGGCGCAGGAGGCGCGCGACCGCTCGGGGCGCAAGGTCTTCATCGCCGGCTCCCTGCCGCCGCTTCGCGGCAGCTACCGGCCCGACCTGGTCGGGAGCTTCGCCGAGATCGAGCCGCTCTATGAGGAGCAGGCCTCGCTGCTCGCCCCCTATTCCGACGTGATGCTGTGCGAGACCATGTCGAGCGCGGCCGAGGCGGTCGCGGCCGCCACCGCCGCCGCCATGACCGGGCTTCCGGTCTGGGTGAGCTGGACGCTCCATGAGGACAATTCGGGGCGGCTGCGCTCGGGCGAGACCGTGACCGAGGCCGCCAAGGCGATCGCGCATCTGCCCGTCTCGGCCTTCCTGGTCAATTGCTGCAGCCCGGAGAGCATCACCGCCGCCATGCCCGAGCTGGCGCGGCTGAAAGGCGGGGTCGCCGGCGGCTATGCCAACGCCTTCAAGCCGGTGCCGGCCGACTGGGTGATGGAGGAGGACGGGCTTCTCCCCTTGCGCGACGATCTCGATCCGGAGTCCTATGCGCATCATGCCCATCACTGGCATGACGCCGGCGCCAGGATCGTCGGCGGCTGCTGCGGCACCGGGCCGGCGCATATCGCCCGGCTCAAGGCCCTGACGGAGACGAAACGATGACTTCCCCGACCTCGCGCCCGACCATCGGCGTGACGCTCGATTCCGAGGAGCCGGGCGGCTATTCGAAGTTCCCCTGGTATGCCGTGCGGCAGAACTATGCCGACGCGGTGGTGAAGGCGGGCGGCCTGCCGCTGTTCCTGCCGCATGAGCCCGGGCAGGTGGAGGAATATCTGGCCCTCATCGACGGCCTCGTCGTCACCGGCGGCGCCTTCGACATCGACCCGTCGCTGTTCGGCGCCGCCGACAAGCATCCGACGGTCAAGCTCAAGGGCCGGCGCACCGAGTTCGAATGGAAGATCACCCAACGCGCGGTCGCGACCGATCTGCCGGTGCTCGGCATCTGCGGCGGGCAGCAGCTCCTCAACGTCGTGCTGGGCGGCACGCTGATCCAGCATATCCCCGACGAGGTGAAGGCGCCGCTCGCCCATGAGCAGCCCAACCCGCGCGACGAGCCGGGCCACAGCGTCAAGGTCGAGAAGGGCACGCTGCTCCACAAGATCTGCGGCGTGACCGAGCTCGAGGTGAACAGCGCGCACCATCAGGCCGCCAAGGGCGTGGGTCCCGGCGTCAAGATCAACGCCATCGCCGCGGACGGCGTGATCGAGGGCATCGAGGATCCGCGCCACCGCTTCGTGCTCGGCGTGCAGTGGCATCCCGAGTTCTCGATCAGCAAGGGCGACGAGAAGATCTTCCGGGCGTTCGTGGAAGCTGCCCGGTAAATCGGACTCGCTGACGCGCGAATCTTTGTACCTCCCTTGCTTTCTGCACCTCCCCCGAGGCGAGCTTCGCCCGCGACTCTTAAAAGCTGCCGGCAAAGCCGGCGGGAGGGGGAGGCCGGGGTGGGGGGTGGCCGTAAGCGCGATCCCGGCCGTTTCTGTCGTCAGACGCTGCGGCAGGATGGAGCGCGCACCGCCCTTCCGCAGGCGCTATGCTGCGGTGGCTGGCCCTCGCTTCGCCCCTTCTTGAAGCGACCCCCCACCCTAACCTCCCCCTCAAGGGGAGGGGTTTTCAGTTTGAGTGATTGATGAACGAGTCCGACATCGACGAACCCGATGCCGAGAAGCCCGACCTTCCGCCCGACGCCCCCGCGCCCCCGTCTTCATCGGCCAAGGCGGGCGAGCGGATCGCCAAGCGGCTCGCGCGCGCGGGCCTCTGCTCGCGCCGCGATGCGGAGCGCTGGATCGCCGAAGGCCGCGTCACGGTCGACGGGCATAAGCTTTCGAGCCCGGCCCTCAACGTCACCGACCAGGCGCGCATCCTGGTCGATGGCAAGCCGATCCCGGTCAAGACGCCGACCCGGCTCTGGCGCTACAGCAAGCCGCGCGGGCTCCTCACCACCAACCGCGATCCCGAGGGCCGGCGCACCATCTTCGACGAGCTGCCGAAGGAACTGCCGCGCGTCATCACCATCGGCCGGCTCGACTACAATTCCGAGGGGCTGCTGCTGCTCACCAATGACGGCGAGCTCGCGCGCAAGCTCGAGCTGCCCTCGACCGGCTGGGCGCGGCGCTACCGCGTGCGGGTCAATGGCGATGTCGATCCGCTGGCCTTGAGCGGTCTCGCCAAGGGCATCACCATCGAGGGGGTGCGCTATGGGGCGATCGGCGCGCAGCTCGACCGGCAGCAGGGCGACAATGCCTGGATCACCATGTCGCTGACCGAGGGCAAGAACCGCGAGGTGCGGCGCATCTGCGAGCATATGGGCTGGCAGGTGAGCCGGCTCATCCGCATCGCCTATGGCCCGTTCCAGCTGGGGCTGCTCGAGCCCGGCGGCGTGGAGGAAGTCTCGCCGCGCGTGGTCAAGGAGCAGATGGGCGAGGGCACCGGCGGCGCCGCGACCGCGGCCGAGAAGCGCCGCCTGCGCGAGGAGACCCATGACGAGAAGCGCCGGCTGAAGCGCGAGGAGACGGCAGGCGCGGCATCGAAAAAGCTGCGGCCCGGCAAGCGCGACCGCGACGCGAAATATGCGGGTGCGAAATCCGATGCCCATCGCGCCGCCCCCGCGCGCGGGCCGCGCGAGGACCGCGACGCGCAAAGACCGCGCGGCGAGAAGCCCTTCTCCAAGCCGGACCAGCCCTTCGAGCCGCGCGACCGGGCGCTGCGCGGCAAGCGCGGCGAGCGCCGCCTCGAGAAAATCGAGGAGAATTTCGAGACCCGCGAGGCGCGCTCCTTCGTGAAGCCCGACGGACCGAGATTCGATAAGCGCCATGACCGTCCCGCGCCGCGCGATGCCAGAGCGAAGCGATCTATAAACGACAGAGATGCGAAGCGACCTGTAAACGACAGAGATGCGAAGCGACCTGGGGATGACCGAACTGCGAAGCGGCCGGGGGACGACAGAGCCGCGAAGCGATCTGCAAACGACAGAGCTGCGAAGCGGCCGATGGATGCCGGCGCGAAGCGACCTATAAACGACAGAGATGCGAAGCGATCTGCAAGCGACAGAGATGCGAAGCGGCCTGTCGATGACCGGAGCGCGAAGCGACCTGTCGATAATCGGGGCGCAAAGCGGCCGGACGAAAAACATTTCAAGAAAGACCGCCGCGGCAAACCCGGCGGCGCTGCTGGCGCGAAGCCCGGTCATGCGCATCGTCGCCGGCCGTCTTAGGGGCCGTGCGCTGGCGGCGCCCGAGGGCGATGCCATCCGCCCCACCTCGGACCGCGCGCGCCAGTCGCTCTTCAACATCCTCGAGCATGGCGCGCCGGCCAAGGCCGGCCTCGTCATCCGCGACGCGATCGTGCTCGACGTCTTCTGCGGCACGGGTGCGTTCGGTCTCGAGGCCCTGTCGCGCGGGGCCGCCAAGGCGATCCTGATCGACAATGACGCCGCCGCCATCACGCTCGCGCGCGGCAATGCCATGGCCCTGGGCGAGATCGCGCGGGTGAGCCTGCGCCAGGTGGATGCGACCAAGCCCGGCGCGGCACCGGCGGCCGCGGCCCTCGCCTTCCTCGACCCGCCCTATGGCAAAGGCCTCGCCGCCCCCGCGCTGGCCGCCCTCGCCCGCGAAGGCTGGCTCGCCCCCGGCGCCATCGCCGTGATCGAGACCGCGACGGTCGAAGACCTGGCGCCGCCCGCAGGCTTCACGGCGCTCGACGAGCGGCGTTATGGAAAGGCGAAGCTGACGTTCCTGCAGTGGCAGGGGTAAGCGGCGCCCCCTCTCGCCCATCACTTCCCTGTCTTGCTCGGGCTTGACCCGGGCATCCAGCCTTTGCCGGCCCCTGGATCGCCGGATCAAGTCCGGCGATGACGGGCGAGGGGCAATCCCCATGAACGTTATTTGTCCCAGCGCGGCTTGACCGGGCTGGCGGCGGGACACTAGCCTCGCCCCGGGATTCGAGTTGGGGGACGTTCTGATCATGGCCAGGCTGGGTCGGCTGCTCGCCGCGGGCGGGTTGAGCATGGCACTGCTCGCCCTGGCCCTGCCCTTCCTCGCCCGGCCGGCCCTCGCCGGCGAGCAGCTCTTCGTCGCCATCCCCAGCGGCTGGGACGAGGCTTGGCGGCATGAAGACACCACCCAGACCATCGTCGAGTATCTGCCGAAGGGCCAGTCGGTCACCGACTGGACCGACATGGTCACGGTCCAGGAGTTCCCCGGGATCCAGCTCGATCCCGGGCATTATCTCGACCGGGTGGTCGCGGCCTTCGGCACCGGCTGCCAGGCGACCCGCCATGAGGGCCCGCGCTCGATCGGCGAGAACGGCTATTTCGTGGCGCTCGCCTATGTGGAGTGCAAGGGCCCCGACCCGAGCAAGGCCGCACCCGGCGTCGTGCTCAAGACCGTCGAATTCCTGGCGATCAAGGCGATCCAGGGCGTGAAGTCGCTCCATGTGGTGCAGCGGGCCTGGCATGGCGACGACGAGACCCAGCATCCGCTGCAGCAGGCGAACGCCAAGGACTGGGTCGCGGTCGTGCGCGACGCCGAGCTCTGCGACCTGGCCGACACCGCCCGCACCTGCCGCACCATCGGGCGCACGGGCGGGCTGGAGTAAGCAGGCTCAGGGGGCGATGGCCCGCTTCCGCGCTCTTCCCATGGACAACTGTTCATTTGATTCCGCGGGCGCGCGGTCGCGAGCATGGGGTTTCCTTCGGGACCTCCTGCGATGCGCATCGTCTTCCGCTGCGATCCGGCGCTGGCCGAGCATCTGCCCCCGCCGGTGCCGGCGCGGGCTGGCCTCCCCGACTGGCTGAAGGCGATGCCGGCCAAGGCCTTTTCCGAAAGCCATGGCCGCGACATCCGCACCGTCAAGCAATGCCCGCCCTTCGTCGATGCGATGACGCATGGGTTCCTGATGCCGCTGCCCTGCGACGTGCGGATCGAGAAGGACAAGGTCGCCTGGGACTGGGAGGTTCCGGCGCCGGCCACCTCGGGTCATCCGCGCGCGCCCTTGAGCTTCCATGTCGCCGAGCAGTTCGCCGGCGCGCCTTTCGCCAACGGGCGCTCGGCGCTCAAATTCAACAGCTTCTGGACGGTCGAGCTCGAGCCCGGCTGGTCGCTGTTCGCGACCCACCCGGTCAATCGCGACGACCTGCCCTTCCGACTGCTGACGGGGCTGGTCGATTCCGACCGCTTCCAGGATGGCGGAATCAATTTCCCCGCGGTCTGGCTCGATCCCGATTTCACCGGTGTCCTGCCGAAGGGGATGCCGGTCGCGCAATGTTTCCCGGTCTCGCGCGCGAGCCTCGATCTCGTCTGCGAGAGCTTCGATCCCGTCCGCCAGGCGGCCTATGCCGGCACCGTCGCCCAGGTGATGAAGACGCCCGGCGTCTATCGCAAGCAGTTCCGCGCCAAGCGCGGCGACTAGACCGGACGAAGGCTCAGCCGCCGAGTGCCCGCTTCAGCGCCTCGGGATCGAGCCAGAGCCTGCCTTTGGGCGACGAGGTCAGCGCATGGGCGATCATGCCGAAGGTCGCGGGCCGCAGGCGGTAGGCCCGGCCATAGGCCGCCATCGCGCCCGTCAGGTCGCCCCCTTCCTGCAGCACCACGCCCAGATTGACCGAGGCCTCGGCCATGGTGGGCTGGCGTTCGAGCGCCGCGCGATAGGCGGCGGCCGCGCCATCGAGATCCTGGAGATCCTGGCGCGCCAGGCCGAGATCGAACCAGAACGAGGCGGGGCTGGTCTCGTCGATCGCCAGCGTCAGCAGCGCCGCCGCCGTTTCGGGATCGCCCCGTTCCCAAAGCTGACGCGCGATCTTGGCCGCGAGCTTGCGCGCGGGCGGGTTGGCCGATTGCCGGCGCAGGCTGGGCGTCAGATGCGCCGCGGCCCCCTGGGGGTCCCCTTTCGCGAACAGGATATTGGCGAGCAGGTGATGCAGCGCCACATCGTCGGGCGCCAGGCGCAGCCCTTCCTTGCAAAGGGCCTGCGCCGAATCAGGCGAGCCCGCATTGAACGCCGACACCGCGCTCCGGATCAGGGAGTCGATCTGTCCCATCGGGGGGAGCCTAGGACGGAACGCAGAAACGCGCCTTGATTTTTGAGGGAATCGAGGATCGACACGAAAAATCCACCTCTCCCCTCGAGAGGAGGCCAGATCCCTCAGCTCATCATTTCCTTCACAATTGCCGCCGCGATCTCGGCGTGGGCGGTGCTGAGAGAGTCCGCTGTGTGCGATGAGCCGGACATGTAGATGGCGATCAGGATCGGCTTGCGGTTCGGCGGCCAGGCGATGGCGACGTCGTTGATGGCCCCGTTGGCGCCGCTGCCCGACTTGTCGCCGGCCTTCCAGTCCGACGGCAGGCCCGCGCGGATGCGGGCGAGGCCGGTGCGGGCGCCGACGAGCCAGTTGATCAGCAGGACCCGCGACGCATCCGACAAGACGGGACCCGCGAGGACCTGCGCCATGTCGTCCACCATGGCGCGGGCGGTCGTGGTGTCGCGAAGATCGGCGGAGAGGTTGGTGTTGAGCTCGGGCTCGAAGCGGTCGAGCCGCGTCACGCGATCGCCGAGGCTGCGCATGAATTGCGTGAAGCCCTGCGGCCCCCCGATCAGGTCCAGCAGCAGATTGGCCGCCGGATTGTCGCTGACCTCGATGATGGCGGCCAGGAGCTCGCGCACGGTGATCGAGCCCTGCGTGACATGCGTCGAGGTGACCGGCGCGTAATTCACCATGTCCGACTCCCGGATCGGGACCTTCTGATCGAGCTCGAGCTGCCCGCGATCGACCTGCACCAGGACCGCCGCCGCCAGCGGCAGCTTGAAGGTCGAGGCCATCGCGAAGAGCGAGCTGTCGTCAAAGCCGATGCGCCGCCCGGACTGCGTATCGAGCGCATGAACGCCGAGACTGCCGCCGATGCGCGCGCGAATGGCCTTGAAGTCCGGCTCGGCCGCCAATGCGCGCCGCGAGGCGAGCGCGACAGCGCCACCGAACAGGACGGAACTCGTGGCCGCCAGCAGCGTCCGGCGCGTGATGATGTCGCGAAGGAGAGATTCGATCTGGATCATGGAGGAGAAACTAAAACGGAAAGACACGGCCGGCGGTGATTTTCGAGAGATCGAGGTTCGGTGTTAGACATCGTCTCCGTTGCACCACAGGAGTCAGGGAGCGAAGCGACCTTCCGCCTCTACCGCCGCCCGAACAGCCGCTCGATATCCGCGAGCTTGAGCTCCACGTAAGTCGGGCGGCCATGATTGCATTGGCCGGAATGAGGGGTCGCTTCCATCTGGCGCAGCAGCGCGTCCATCTCGGGCTGGGTCAGGCGCCGGCCGGCACGCACGCTGCCATGGCAGGCCATGGTGCCGCAGACATGCTCGAGCCGTTCCTTCAACGAGAGCGCCTCGCCCATCGCCGCCAGTTCGTCGGCCAGATCGCGCACCAGCCCCTTGGCATCGGTCGGTCCCAGCATCGCTGGCACCTCGCGCACGACCACGGCACCGGGACCGAAGCCCTCGAGCACGAGACCCAGCTCGGCCAGCTCGGGCGCGCGCGCGACGAGACGCGCGACCGCAGGCTCCTCCAGCTCGACCACTTCCGGAATGAGCAGACCCTGGCGCGCCACGCCGGTCTCGGCCAGCGCCTGCTTCATGCGCTCATAGACCAGCCGCTCATGGGCGGCATGCTGATCGACGATGACGATGCCGTCCGCCGTCTGCGCCACGATATAGGTCTCATGCAATTGGCCCCGCGCCACGCCCAGGGGATAGGCCGTACCGGGTGCCGCCGTCTCGGCCTCGCCGACGCCGCGCGCCGAAGGCCGGTCGAAGCCGTCCAGGGGTGCAAAGGCCTGCGCCGCCGCCTCGGCCAGGCGATGCGGCACCGTGCCGCCGCGAAAGCCGCCATAGTTCCCCTGGAAGAAGCGCGCCGGGCCGCCGGCGAAGGCCGGTTCCGATCCCAAGGCGCCGCCATAGCCCGAGCCCGCCTGCAGCGCGCCCAAGGCCGCCTGCGCCACCGTGGTCGAGGCGCGGTGGCCGGCCTCGGCCAGCGCGTGGCGGATGGCGCCGACGATGAGGCCGCGCACCAGACCCGGATCGCGGAAGCGCACCTCGGCCTTCGCCGGGTGGACGTTCACATCGACCTCCTCGGGCGGCAGCTCGAGGAAGAGCGCCACCAGCGGATGGCGGTCGCGGGCGAGGAAATCCTGATAGGCGCCGCGCACGGCGCCCTGCAGCAGCCGGTCGCGCACCGGCCTGCCGTTGACGAAGAGGAACTGCTGGTCGGACGTGGCGCGGTTGAGCGTCGGCAGGCCGGCATGGCCGGTGAGGCGCAGGCCCTCGCGCCTGGCATCGAGCGCCAGTGCGTTCTCCTGGAAGTCGCGGCCCATGATGGCGCCCAGCCGCGCGAGACGCGCGCCGTTCGGGTTGTCAGTAGGCCCGGGGCCGATCAGGTCGGCGCCCACCAGATCGGTCGTGGGGGCCTGGAAGCGGAACAGCACACGGCTCTCGTCGCGCAAGGTAAAGGCGACCTCGGGATGGGCCATGGCGAGGCGCTTCACCACCTCCTCGGCATGGCCGAGCTCGGTGCGGGGGACTTTCAGGAATTTCAGCCGGGCCGGGGTGGCGAAGAAGAGATCGCGGACCTCGACGCGGGTTCCCTGCGCCAGGGCCGCCGGTTGCGGCTTGCCCTTGGCGCCGGCTTCGAGCGTCAGGCTCCAGGCGCTGTCGGCGCCGGCTTTCCGGCTGGTCAAAGTGAGACGGCTGACGGCCGCGATCGAGGGCAGCGCCTCGCCGCGGAAGCCCAGGGTGGCGATATGGACCAGATCGTCGTCGGGCAGCTTCGAGGTGGCGTGGCGCTCGACCGCGAGCTCGAGCTCCGCCGGCGTCATGCCGCCACCATCGTCCTCGACCAGAATGAGACTGCGGCCGCCCTCGCGCAGCATCACCTCGATGCGCGAGGCCCCCGCATCGAGCGCGTTCTCGACCAGCTCCTTCACGGCGGAAGCGGGCCGTTCCACCACCTCGCCGGCGGCGATGCGGTTGACCAGATCGGGCGGCAAAAGACGAATCACCATGGGCGGAACAGTAGCAGAACGGGCAAGCCTGAGTCTCCCCGCCGCGGCAGCGTTCTCTTCCCAGCATCGCATGCTAAAGTTTCAGCCCAGGCCCGCCCGTCGCCCCTGGGTTCAGACATATGTCAGCCACGCCCCATCCCGTCGCCACTGACGGTGCAGCGCTCGCGGCCCTGCCGCGCGGCGTCACCCTCTGGCCGCTCCAGCCTCACCGTGACGAGCGCGGCAGCTTCGCCGAGCTCTACCGCCAGAACTGGGCCACGGGCATCGAGCCCCGGCAATGGGGCCTGCTGACGACCGAGCCCAATGTGCTGCGTGGCATGCACGCTCATCCGCGCCATGACGAGTTCATCGCGGTCACCGCCGGCAGGCTGTTCGTGGCGCTCAAGGATCTGCGCCCGCGCTCGCCGAGCTATCTCCAGCCGGCGCAGCTGCTGCTGACCGGCGAGGCGCCGGCGCTGCTGACTCTGCCGCGCGGGGTGGCCCATGGCTTCTACTCGCACACCCCCTGCGGCGTGCTGATCGCGGCCACGCATTACTACGATCCGACCGACGACCTGGGCTGCCGCTGGTCGGACCCCGATCTCGGCATCGACTGGCCCTGCCGCGATCCCCAGCTCTCGGCCCGCGACCGCGACGCCCCGCCGCTCGCCTCGCTGCTGGCGGAGATCGCGCGGACCGATCTCGGCCTCGAAGCCGGCGCCATCGACGCCCGATGACGCCACCCAGGTCAGCCTCGTCCGCTTCCCTGCCCGCCCTCGAGATCGGCTTGGTGGGCTGCGGCCGCTGGGGCCGCCATATCCTGCGCGACCTGCAGGCGCTGGGCGCCATCGTTACCGTCGCCGATCCCGATCCCGCGGCCCGGGCCCATGCCCAGGCGCAAGGGGCCGCTGCCGTCGCCGATCTCGGCGAGCTGCCGCCGGACCTCGCCGGCTATGTGATCGCCTCGCCCGCCGGCCGGCATGCGAGCGCCATCGAGACGCTGCTGGAACGCGACCGGCCGATCTTCGTCGAGAAGCCTTTCACCACCGACAGTGCCTCTGCCTTGCGCCTTGCGGCGGCCGGCCGGGGCCATCTCTTCGTCATGGAGAAGTGGCTCTGGCACCCGGCCGTCCGCTTCCTGGCGGCGCTCGCCCGGCGAAAGGATCTCGGGCCCGTCGAGCTTCTCGCCTGCGCCCGGCTCCAGCCGGACCTCCCGATCCGCGATGTCGATGCCGTCTGGACGCTGCTGCCGCACGATCTCTCGATCGCGCGCGAGATCCTGGGGACGCTGCCGGAGCCGCGCCTCGCCCGTGCCGAGCGGCGCGACGGCATGCTGGTCGGGCTGGTGGGGCTGCTCTCCGGTGAGAGCAACCCAGCCACGCCCCGCTTGCATGACGCGACGCCTCTGCTCCCGGCCGCCACGCCGCTTCTTCACGTGGAAGTCTCCGCCGCGAGGGTTCAGCGCCAGCGCTCGATCCTCCTGGGCGGCAGCGAGGGCCTCGCCTTCTGGTCGGAGGGCGCGCCCGAAACGGTCTTCATCGGGCGCCGCCCAGCGACGGCGCGGAATGCAAGAGATGCAATAACCACGGGCGATTTCGAGCGTCACGCGGTCACCGGCGAGATGCCGCTCAAGGCCGAGCTGCGGGACTTCCTCGCGCATCTCGCCGGCGGTCCGCCGCCGCGCAGCAGCGCTGCCGGCGGCGCCCTCGTGGTCGAGCGCATCGACGCGCTGCGGCGTCTTGCGGGCATCGACGACGCCGTCTGAGCAGGCTCGCACTTGGCAAAATTGAGGCAAAGGCGCCGCAATCTCGTCGGCATGATAAAGAAGCCGTAAAGAATGATGTCGGAGTCATAAAGAACGGACGCTCGAGCGACGCCTGCGCGCCACAGTCGCGCAGGTTTTTTCTCCTCGCGCGAATTTTCTCTTGCGATGCGCCGAGAAATTTCTATATGTGTGCGTCAGACGCCTAACGCACGAGCCACTGGCCCTTTGTAGGTTAAGCAACCGGCGGATCGCGTCCTTCTGGTAACCCCCCGTTTTAGAAGAACGGGTTTCCGAGAGGGAACGACGATGCTCCTTGCTCCTCAGGGTGGACGCTCCGCCCGTATTCGCTCCGCCCACCTCCGCAACACCCATCTTCGCAACACGGGCGCGCCGCAGAAGCTGCCGACCCCGGCCAACGAGCCGTCGGTCGCCGACATCCTGCGCGCGGAAGCCGCCTGCGCCGACGTGACCCAGGCGGGCCTCCCCGCCCCCAAGCGCTCGCGACGACGCCGTGGCGCCGACCTCTCGGTCGTCCCGCCGCAACCCTCCGACCGCGGCATCGTCACGCCCCGCATCGCCGAGTTCCTGGACCGCGTCCAGCCGCAGACGCCCTGTCTCGTGGTCGATCTCGAGGTGGTCGAAGGCAATTATCGCGGCCTCGCCGCCGCCCTCGATCCCGCCGAGCTCTATTACGCCGTGAAGGCCAACCCGGCACCGGAGATCCTGCGGCTGCTGGCGCACAACAACGGTCATTTCGACGTGGCGAGCCGCGGCGAGATCGACCAGTGCCTCGATGTGGGGATCCGGGCCGACCGGCTCTCCTTCGGCAACCCGATCAAGAAGCAATCCGATATCGCCTATGCCTTTGGCCGCGGCGTGCGTCTCTTCGCCTTCGATTCCGAGGGCGAGCTCGAGAAGCTGGCCGTGGCCGCGCCTGGCGCGACCGTGTTCTGCCGCCTGTTGGTGGACGGAGCCGGCGCCGAGTGGCCCTTGTCGCGCAAGTTCGGCTGTTCCTTCGCCATGGCGAAGGCGCTGCTCCTGCGTGCGCGGGCGCTCGGGCTCGATGCCGCCGGCGTTTCCTTCCATATCGGATCGCAGCAGACCGACCTGTCGCAGTGGGACAAGGTGCTGAGCCAGATCGCCCAGCTCTATCGCGAGCTCGAGGCGGCGGGCCTGAAGCCCAGCCTGCTCAATCTCGGCGGCGGCTTCCCCGCCCGCTATCAGAAAGAAGTGCCCTCGATCGGCGACTATGGCCGGGGCGTGATCGCCGCGGTGCGCCGTCATTTCGGCAGCGAGCTGCCGCGCCTCATCGCCGAGCCCGGCCGCGGCCTGGTCGGCGAGGCGGGCGTGATCGAGAGCGAAGTGGTGCTGGTCTCGGTCAAGGACGCGGCCGACGCCCAGCGCTGGGTGTTCCTCGATATCGGCAAGTTCTCCGGTCTCGCCGAGACCATGGACGAGGCGATCAAATACCGGCTGAAGACGCCGCATGACGGCGGTGTCACCGGGCCGGTGGTGCTGGCGGGTCCCTCCTGCGATTCCGCCGACATCCTCTATGAGAAGACCGCCTATGAGCTGCCGCTGGCGCTGAAGCCCGGCGACAAGATCCGCATCCTCGCCTGCGGTGCCTACACCACGACCTACTCCTCGGTCGGGTTCAACGGCTTCGCCCCGCTGAAGGCCTACTGCATCTAGTCAGGCTTCCAGACTTTCCTGACCTGGCATACAGGGCCGGCCCGGGACTTCCCGGGCCGGCCCTTCGCTTTCGAGCGAGAAAAAATTCTTCCCCGCACAGCCCCTTCGCCGCCATGATGGTGCTGCGAAGGTTCTGGGGGGCGTCGAGTTTCCGTGAAGAAAGCGGCGAAAAAACGGGCCGCGCCCAAAACGGGCGCTGCGTCGGGCGGGTTGCTGTCGAGCTACGACACCGGCGGCTATTGGTGCGAGCTGCAGGGCCATTCGCACCATGCGCTGGCGGCCTCCGCCGAGCTGGCGCGCCGTCTCGACAGCTTCTCGATTTCCGAGCTGAAGAAGCGCTCGAACGCGGCCATCCGAGAGTTCATGACGCTGGGCGTCACCTTCACCGTCTATTCCAACCGCGATCAGGTCGACCGGATCCTGCCCTTCGATGTGATCCCGCGGGTGATCCCGGCGGTGGAGTGGGAGCGGATCGAGAAGGGCGTGATCCAGCGCGTCGCCGCCATGAACGCTTTCCTGGGCGACATCTACGGCAAGCAGCGCGCGATCAAGGACGGGATCATCCCGGCCGACCTGGTCTTCGGCAACGCGAACTACCGCAAGGAAATGCAGGACCTCTCCGTCCCGCACGGCACCTACATCCATGTCTGCGGCACCGACATCGTGCGCGGCAAGGACGGGAAGTTCCGAGTGCTGGAGGATAATGGCCGCACGCCCTCGGGCGTTTCCTACGTCGTCGAGAACCGCCATCTGATGCAGCGGGCCTTCCCGGACCTGGTCCAGGACCTGCCGATCCGGCCCGTCTCGAACTATGGCCAGAAGCTGGCCGAAGCCCTGAGCCAGATCGCGCCCCCGGGCGTCAGCGATCCGCAGATCGTGCTGCTCTCGCCCGGTTCCTTCAACTCGGCCTATTTCGAGCATATCTTCCTCGCCCGCGAGATGGGCGTGCCGCTGGTCGAGGGCCGCGACCTGGTGGTCGAGAACGACAAGGTCTTCATGAAGACCGTGGGCGGGATGGCCCCGGTCCATGTGATCTATCGCCGGCTCAATGACGATGCCATCGATCCCGAGGTGTTCCGGCCGGATTCGATGCTGGGCGTGGCCGGGCTGATGCGCGCTTATCGCAAAGGCCATGTCGCGCTCGCCAACGCGGTCGGAACCGGCGTGGCCGACGACAAGGCGGTCTATGCCTATCTGCCCCGCCTCATCCGCTATTACCTCGGCGAAGAGGCCATCATCGACAATGTCGAGACCCATATCTGCCGCGAGCCTGAAGGCCTCAAATTCACCCTCGACCGGATGGACGAACTGGTGGTGAAGCCGGTCGGGGAATCGGGCGGCTATGGCGTGGTGATCGGCCCCCGCGTCAGCAAGCGCGAGCTGGCCGAGGCGCGCGACAAGCTCACCGCCAATCCCAGCAATTTCATCAGCCAGCCGATGATCGAGCTTTCGGTCTCGCCCACGCTCTGCGGCCGGACCATCGAGCCACGCCACGTGGATCTGCGGCCCTTCGCCGTGACTGGGCAATCCACCTGGGTCCTTCCGGGTGGGCTCACGCGCGTGGCTCTGCGCAAGGGCTCGCTGATCGTGAATTCCTCGCAGGGCGGCGGCTCGAAGGATACCTGGGTCCTTGGCTAAGCTCCTCGCCCGCTTCGCCGATTGCGTCTTCTGGACCGCCCGTTATGTGGAGCGCGCCAATTCGCTCGCCCGCGTGCTCGATGTCAACCAATCCTATAGCCAGGACGCCAAGGGTTCGCGCAATTGGCAGTCGGTGCTGACGCTCTATGCCGATGAGGCCCGTTTTGCCGAATTCTATAAGCAGGCGAGTGCCGAGACGGTCATCGCCTTCTACACGACCGATCCGCGCAACGCGTCCTCGATCCGCTCCTGTCTGCGCCAGGCGCGCGAGAATGCCCGCACGATCCGGCCGTTGATCTCGATCGAGATGTGGTCGCAGCTCAACGCGCTCCATCGCAAGGTGAAGCCGTTGAAGACCAGCTCGGTCACCTCCAAAAATCTGAGCAATTTCGCGACGCTGGTGAAAGAAGGCTGCCAGACCCATGTCGGCATCACGATGGAGACCTTCTATCGTGACGAAGCCTGGTATTTCTATCTGCTGGGCCAACAGCTCGAACGCGCCGACCAGACCACGCGGCTCCTGGACGTCAAGTTCGCCCAGTTGCGGGCGGGCGCCACCGAGATGGGCTCGGCCACCGATGTCTCGCAATGGAACGGCCTTCTTCGTGCGGCCGCCGGCTTCCAGGCCTATCGCCGGCGCCATCCGGTGACGGCGATGTCGCCGCAGAGCGTGGCGCATTTCCTGCTGCTGAACCCGATGTTCCCGCGCTCGCTGCTCTGCGCCGTCAATGAGGCCAGTGACGCGCTGAGCGCCTTGCGGCGCGAGTCCGGCCTCGGCACGGGAGCCCGTGCGCAGAAGCGGCTGCGGGCCTTCCAGTCGGCGCTGATGGATATCGACATCGACGAGATCATGGCGCGCGGCATGGACG